>JAFPCE010000063.1 GCA_017390245.1 Selenomonadaceae bacterium | reverse complement strand
CGGATGGCGTTAATCAGCTCATTGGTGAATCTCTCACTGGTAATGTAAAGTACACGTTTAGTTGGGTCTTTCTTCAGAACCTCATGGCCAATAGCGTGCATAAGATGGGTTTTTCCAAGTCCAACACCGCCATACATGAAAAGAGGGTTGTAAACATTGCCTGGTTTTTCTGCCACAGCTTTGGCTGCTGCACTGGCTATGCGGTTAAATCCGCCAATTACCAAAGTATCAAAGAGATATTTTGGATTTAAGGAAGAAGCATCGCCAGGAGCAATCTGGCTGAAGCCATCTGATTTGTAGGCAGCTTCTTCTGCTATTTTATTGTTTTCATCATTAAAAAGGCTGCCCTGCCCAGTAGTCTTAGGTATCTCAATCTGCATTTCGACAGGTGGCTGATACTCTATGATAATCTGCATGGCATTATCCTGTACCTCTGGAAAATTTTTTGCTGCCAGTCTGGCTGCATCCATAGCAAAATCCTTGTAGCGCTGTTCAAAGAACTGCCTGATGATTTCGTTGTCTGTGCTTAAGGTCAGGATTTGTTCAGAAAAAGAAACTGGCTTTAAAGGTTTTAACCAGTGTTCAATCAGCTGGGGGGTAAGAAAATTCTCCACTTCCAGCAAAATAGCCTGCCAAAATTTTTCGAGCTGCTGCTGTTCCATTTAGATAAACCTCACAAAATTTATGTCCACAAATAAATATATTTATCCACAGTTGTTAATAACATTGTGGATAAATCAAGTTATACAAAGGAATTATGAGCAATTCATTGATGGCAAACCATTTAATTACGCATAATGAGAAAAAATATTTATTGTGAATAAATTGTAATAAAAACCTCTCATATAATACCAAAATATAGGAGAGTTATCAACAAAAAATATTGGATAAGTGGCATTATCTTGGTTAGTTATTAAGTATATTGGTTAAAATATCCACAAGGTGCAAAGGAAAAAGCTTGACACTATCCTAGTAGTAGATTATAATTTTCGATAGTTAAAATTCACTATACTATGTACAGTTAGAGTTTAAACATGAAAATGTATCTATATAAGGAGGTGCAGAGCTTTGAAGCAGACTTATCAGCCAAATAATCATTGGAAGAAGAAAACTCACGGTTTCCGCGAGCGCATGAAGACCAAGGGTGGCCGTCAGGTATTAGCAAGACGCCGCGCTAGAGGCAGAAAGAAAATTTCAGCATAATATTAGGTCACCTCGGTGACCTATTTTTTCATTAAGGGGTAATATCTGGGAGATATTTGCCTATTTATAGTGCTGAAATGGAGATTTTTGTTATGTACAAATTGCCGAAGGGTCGTATTCTGCGTCGTAAAAACGATTTTCAGAAGATTCATCGTTTCGGTAAATCTTATGCAAACAGGTATTTAGTTTTGTATGTCTTTACAGCAACTGGGCTGGAGGACAAGGTAGGCTTTGCTGCTGGCAAGAAGCTGGGCAATGCAGTAACCCGCAATCGGGTGAAAAGGCTCATGCGTGAATGCTACAGGCTGAATCAGCAGAAAATAGATAAGAAATATACGCTGCTTTTAGTAGGCAGGAAAGCTGCTACCACAGAGAAAAAAGATGTGATTGAAAAGGCCTTTCTCAATTTAGGCAGAAAGGCGAAGATTTTTAAGGGATGATAGCATGAAAAAATTTTTTCTGTTATTGATAGGTTTTTACAGATCTTATATATCGCCGTTAAAACCTCCCTGCTGCCGCTATATTCCTACTTGTTCGGAATATGCGATGATTGCCATCGAAAGATACGGAGCCCTGAAGGGCGGCTATATGGCTGTAAAGCGTATTTTACGCTGCCATCCTTTCCATAAGGGTGGTTATGACCCTGTTCCGTAGTATAAAATTTTTCTAATATAGATATGAAATATCTATAGCATCGTTAAAGATTAGGATGTGTTGAATTGGAATTTTTTGCAAATCTTTTTGAACCAGTAGTGGTGATTTTCCGCACTGTGTTTGGATTGTTCTATGATGTTACTGCTTCTGCAGGTTTTCCAAGCTATGGTATTGCTATCATCTTAATGACTATTGTTGTTAAAATGGCTCTTTATCCTTTAACTGAGAAGCAGATTCGTTCCATGAAGGCAATGCAGGAGATTCAGCCTGCATTAAAGAAAATTCAGAAGGATTATAAGAATAATCCTCAGCTCATGCAGCAGAAAATGGGTGAGCTTTATAAGGAATCTGGTGTTAATCCATTAGCTGGCTGTCTGCCACTTCTGGTTCAGATGCCTATTCTCATGGGTGTTTACTATTCTCTGTTTGGCTTTGAGTATACTGGTGATCCAGCATTCTTATGGCTTTCCAGTTTATCTGAATCTGATCCATATTATATTCTGCCAGTCCTTTCTGCTTTGACTACTTTTATTACCCAGAAGCAGACCATGGCCAATAATGGTCAGGATAACCAGCAGATGAAGATGATGATGTATATCATGCCTTTATTTATCGGCTGGATTTCTCTGAGCTTCCCATCTGGTCTGGTGGTATACTGGGTAACCATGAATATATGCCAGATTATACAGCAGTGGTACATGTTCCGTGGTGAGAAGAAACTGGAAGTTAAAGTAGAAGATACTGCACAGAAGGGTAAGAAAAAGAGGTAAGCAGGATGGCTTTAGAAATTGAAAAAACTGGTAAAACCGTTGAGGCCGCAAAGCAGGCTGCTTTAGATGAGCTTCAGGTTAATGAAGATATGGTAAGCTTCGAGGTTATAAATGAGCCTAGCAAGGGCTTTCTGGGCATGTTTGGTTCCAAGCCAGCCCGTGTTAAGGCTGTTGTCCGGGATTTTACTCCTGCTGAGAAGGCAGAGAAATTCTTAAATGATATTTTACAGGCTATGAGCTTAGAGGTTTCCATTGATAAAGAGGAAAATGAAGAGGGTGTTGTGTTTAACCTGATTGGCGAAAACCTTGGCATTCTCATTGGCAAGCATGGCCAGACTCTTGATTCACTGCAGTACTTATCCAATCTGGCTGCTAACAAGGGAATGATGGAAAATAAGGTTCGTATCATTATTGATATAGAGAACTACCGCAGCCGCCGTGAGGGAACTTTGCGCCGTCTGGCTCTGCGCCTGGCTGATAAGGTTCGCCGTACTGGTGACCGCATCGTATTAGAGCCTATGAATCGCCATGAGAGAAAAATTATACACATGGCGTTGCAGGATAACCGCCGCATTTCTACTTATAGCTCTGGTGAAGAGCCTTACCGTAAGGTAGTAATTGAGTTAAAGCGTGGCGGACGCCGTGATTATGGCTCAAATGACAGCTATAAAACAAATGAAGAATAAGATTTAATCAGCTGTGAAAGGGCTGTCTGCAATTAAGTTATCTTAGTTTTAATTTAATTGAGGCGGCCCTTTTTATTGTACTGGAGTGTTGATTTTGCAGCAGGAATATACAATTAGTGCTATTGCTACCCCTTTAGGGGAAGGCGGTATCGGCATTATCAGAATTAGTGGCAGTACTGCTATAGAAATAGCTGAAAATATATTTAAGCCATATAACGCAAAAAAGAATGTTCTGTCCTTTGAGGAGCGCAGTGCAATTTTTGGCCATGTTATAGATGAATCTGGCAATATTGTAGATGAAGCTATTTGTATCATCATGAAAGCACCCCATTCCTACACCTGTGAGGATGTGGTGGAGCTGCAGTGCCATGGTGGCAGTATGGTAATGCAGGAAATACTCTCCCTGACCTACAGAATGGGAGCAAGGCCAGCTGAGCGGGGCGAATTTACCAAGCGTGCTTTCTTAAATGGCAGGCTGGATTTAAGCCAGGCTCAGGCAGTAATGGATGTAATACAGTCTAAGACCAAGGCATCATTAAGAGTTGCTGCCGGCCACTTAAACGGCCAGTTTTCTAAGAAAATTGAAATATTAAGAAATGAAATTCTGAATTTAATAGCTCATTTAGAGGTATCTATAGATTATCCTGAAGAGGATATTGAAAGTATTGTACTAGATGAAGCCAGAGAAAAGGTAGACAGTATAATTGATGAAGTTCAGTCTATGATAGATTCTGCTGCTACTGGCATTATCCTCAGGGAGGGTCTGCAGACAGCTATTATAGGCAGGCCAAATGCCGGTAAATCCAGTCTGATGAATCGTCTTTTAGGGCAGGAAAGGGCTATTGTTACTGATATTCCAGGAACCACCAGGGACAGCATTGAGGAATATGCCAATATAGGTGGTGTTCCTCTGAGACTGGCTGATACTGCTGGTATCCGTACTACAGATGATGTGGTAGAGAAAATTGGCGTAGAAAAGGCATATAGCTATGCAAAGGAATCTTCACTGGTAATGGCAGTGTTTGACGGTTCCTGCAGCCTGCAGCCGGAGGATGAGGAGCTGTTTAAGCTTTTAGCTGATTGTACAGGGCACATTATCATTATTATTAATAAGGGTGACTTGGATCAGAAGCTTGATGATAATTATATAAGAGAAAAAATTAATATTTCTGGTCTGGGAAATATTACAGAAATAGTTAATATATCTGCTAATACCGGAGCCGGTGTGGAGTCATTGGAGAAATCTATTAAGAAGCTGGTTTATGGCAGCAATAGTGAAGGCCAGGAAAGAGAATTTGTTAATGATGCCAGACAGAAGGATATTTTGCTGAAAACCATAGATTTGCTGAAAGAAACTAGGTTGACCTTAGCAATTGGTATGAGTGAAGATTTTGTGGTTATTGATTTGCGTTCTGCCTGGGAAAAATTAGGAGAAATTACAGGACAGTATTTAAGTGAAGATATCATTGATCATATTTTTAAAAATTTCTGTTTGGGTAAATAATTTTGTTATAAATTATATTAATATAGTGTTTTGATTAAAATTAGGTGATAAATTGTGAGTGATAATGAATTTTTAGCAGGAGAATATGATGTACTGGTTATTGGTGCAGGCCATGCTGGTGTTGAAGCTGCTTTAGCCGCAGCCAGAATTGGCTGCAGTACTCTTTTAGCTACCTTAAGTATGGATAATATAGCCATGATGCCATGCAATCCTTCTGTAGGTGGTCCAGCCAAGGGCCATCTGGTGCGGGAAGTGGATGCTTTGGGCGGGCAGATGGGAATTAATGCTGATGAAACATGTATCCAGTTCCGTATGCTGAATACAGGCAAGGGACCTGCTGTCCATGCTCTGAGAGCTCAGGCCGATAAGAAGCTGTACCAGTACCACATGAAGGAAACCTGCGAAAATCAGGAAAATCTTGATGTGAAGCAGCTTTTAATTGAGCGCCTTATTATTGAAGATAATGAAGTAAAGGGCGCTGTTATGGAAAATGGGGAAATATATAAGTGCAAGGCTGCTATTCTGGCTACAGGCACTTATTTAAAGGGCTCTATTATCATTGGTGAAAAGGCATATTCTGGCGGTCCAAATGGACAGCGTTCAGCAGAAAAGCTGTCTGCTTCTTTATTAGAGGCTGGCATTAAGCTGATGCGCTTTAAGACTGGTACTCCGGCCCGGGTAGATGCCCGTTCTCTTGATTACAGCAAAATGACTATACAGCCAGGTGATGAGGATATCCATAATTTTTCCTTTATGACTGATGTGGCTACCAGAAATCAGGTGCCATGCTACCTGACATATACTAATGCCCAGACTCATAAGATTATTCTGGATAATATTCACCGTGCGCCTATGGCTAATGGCTTGATTAAGGGTGTGGGACCACGTTACTGCCCTTCCATTGAGACCAAGCTGATTCGTTTCCCTGATAAGGACAGGCATCAGCTGTTTTTAGAGCCTGAGGGACTGCATACCAATGAGGTTTATGTACAGGGCATGTCTACCAGTTTGCCTATGGATGTGCAGATTGCTTTCCTCCATACTATTCCAGGACTGGAAAATGCCAAGGTGATGCGTGCTGGTTATGCTATTGAATATGACTGCATTGATCCGCTGCAGCTTTTGCCAACTCTGGAATTTAAGAAAATCAGCGGACTTTTCTCTGCAGGACAGTCTAATGGTACCTCTGGCTATGAAGAGGCTGCTGCCCAGGGTATCATTGCTGGTATTAATGCTGCCATGAAAATCAAGGGGCAGGAACCTGTTATTTTAAAGCGTTCTGAGGCCTATATTGGTGTCCTTATTGATGATCTGGTTACCAAGGGTACCAATGAGCCTTATCGTATCATGACCTCCCGTGCCGAGTACCGTCTGCTGCTGCGTCAGGACAATGCTGATCAGCGCCTGACTCCTATTGGACGCAAAGTTGGTCTGGTAAATGATTACCGCTGGCAAAGATTTATGGAAAAGAAGGAAAGTATCGATAATACTATAGAAAGTCTGCGCAATATTACCTTAAATCCTAATCAGGAAACCTTAAAGCTTTTAGAGGAAAATGGCATTAGTGATATTAAAAACAGCATCACTGCCTATGAACTGTTAAAACGTCATGAAGTAAATTATGATATTTTGCAGAAGCTTTTTGCTTTGCCTGAGATTACTCCTGAGGTAAAAAATCAGGTGGAAATTTTTATTTTCTATGAAGGTTATATTAAAAAACAGCTGGAGCAGATTGCTCACATGGAAAAATTGGAAAGCAAGAAAATTCCAGCTGCTATAGATTATAATGAAATTGGCAATCTCAGGGATGAAGCCAGGGAAAAGCTGGCAGAGATTCGTCCTATATCCTTAGGACAGGCTGGCCGCATTTCTGGTGTTTCTCCTGCTGATATTTCCGTTCTGGCTATTTATCTGGAACAGCTGCGCAGAAGGGAGGATAATCAGTGAGTTTTGTGGAAGAATTAAAGTCAGCCAGTACAAAATATGGGCTTTCACTGAGCGAAAAACAATTAGAGCAGTTTAACCGCTATTTTGAATTGCTGGTGGACTGGAATACCCGCATGAACCTGACTGCGATTACTGAGCCTCATGATGTGGCTGTGAAGCATATAGTAGATTCCTTAAGCTGCTGGCGTGGTGACTACTTCAAAGCTGATGCTTCAGTAATCGATGTGGGTACTGGAGCTGGTTTTCCCGGCATACCTTTAAAGATTTTCCAGCCTGGACTGAAGCTTACCTTACTGGATTCGTTGAAAAAGCGCATTAACTTTCTGCAGACTGTGGTGGATGAGCTTGAGCTTACAGATGTAACCTGCATCCATAGCAGAGCAGAAGAGGGAGCTAATAATAAAAACCTTCGGGAAGGCTTTGATATAGCTGTTTCCAGGGCAGTGGCCCGCATGACTGTGCTTTCAGAATACTGCATGCCCTTTGTGAAGAAGGGCGGCTATTTTGCAGCTTTAAAGGGTATGAAATTTGCAGAGGAGAGAGAAGAGGCCTTAAAGGCTATCCAGATTTTAGGTGGCAGGGTGGCAGATACCATGGAGGTTAAGCTGCCGGACTTAGATGATAAGCGCGCTGTTATTTATGTACAAAAGGTAAAAAATACACCAAAGGCTTATCCGCGCCGGGCTGGTATTCCAGATAAGAATCCATTAGGTGTATAGGTGGGGGAGTGCTAGATATGAAAAAGTTAATGGCCCTTTGTTTGCTGGTTATCATGGTTTTTTGCAGTGGTACAGCCCTGGCAAAGGATTCAGGCAAAGACAGATATGTAGAGCTGTTTCGGGAAAATTCCTTCTGCTACTATATGGATAAGCAGAGTGCCAAGTGGATTCCCTGCCCTGGTACTAATGATGAATATATAATTGATGTATGGATTAAGCTGGTACGGGAGGAGTCTGCTGAGGGAGAGGAAAACAGTAATGCTGCCTATGCTTATCCAGATAAGTATTATATGGAACATTATTATCTCCGTCCATCCCAGGAGCAGATACAGTTTCTCTGTGAACTGGAGGTCAGTGGCAGGCCTGATAACAACATCAAGGAAAGAGAATATGCCAGTGCCAACTGGGAAAAGCTGGTACCAGAAAGTATTGAAGATTCCATTTATCATTCT
>JAFPCE010000062.1 GCA_017390245.1 Selenomonadaceae bacterium | reverse complement strand
TTTTACACTCCCTACAAAAGAAATATTAGATGAGATTGTCAGGACAGATAATAAAGAGCGATATTCTTATAATGGAGACGAAACCAAAATTCGTGCAAATCAGGGACATTCTATTCAAGTAGATGTAGAACTTGAGAAAAAGAATCCACCAGAAATCTTGTGGCATGGAACCGGTGAGAAATATGTAGAATCCATTGATGAGCAAGGCCTTATTCCAAAGTCAAGATAATATGTACATCTCGCAAGTGATGAAGAAACTGCAAATAAGGTTGGAAGCAGGCATGGTAAACCGGTTATATACAAAGTATATTCAGGGCAGATGGTTGAGGCTGGATATGAGTTTTTTCTATCAGTAAATGGAGTGTGGTTAACTAAGAAAGTACCTGTGAAATATTTGGAAAGATTGCGCCTTATTGATGCTTAAATTTAAGCTGAAAAAGTGCTGAAAAATGATGATAATTACCTAGAGGTAATATGATAAGATATTACGTGAGAAATAATCACTATAAGATAGATCATTGAGTGAAATATTTAATGATAATGTGTATATATGTGCTAATAATATAGGAGGATTTATTGTGGTTGAGTTGCTGGCTCCTGCTGGTAGCAGGGAAGCGCTGGTTGCTGCTGTGGAAAGTGGTGCTAATGCTGTTTATTTAGCTGGAAATATGTTTGGGGCGAGAGCCTATGCCAATAATTTTGATGAGGAGGGCATGCGGGAGGCTATTGCCTTTGCCCATCAGAGAAATGTGCTGGTGCATGTTACTGTTAATACCATCGTGGATGACCAGGAAATACCCCAGCTGGTGAAGTACCTGCGGTTTCTCTATGAAGCTGGCGCTGATGCTGTGCTGGTGCAGGATTTGGGTGTAGCTCGTATTGTGCGGGATAATGTGCCTGAGCTGCCTATGCATGCCAGCACCCAGATGACTGTTCACAACCTGGATGGAGTACTGGCATTGCAGAACCTTGGCTTTAGCCGGGTGGTATTGTCCCGTGAGCTGAGCCTTGCGGCTATTAAAGAGATTTGCGATAACTGTAATGTGGAAATAGAGGTATTTGTCCATGGTGCATTGTGTGTATGCTATTCAGGCCAGTGCCTTATGAGCAGTGTTATTGGCGGACGTTCTGGTAACAGGGGGCGCTGTGCCCAGCCTTGCCGTCTGCCATATACTTTGGTGGATGCGCAGGATAATGACCTCTTGGGGGACAGTGCTGGCAAGTATCTTTTAAGTCCCCGGGACATGAAGGGAATAGACCTTTTGCCACAGCTTATAGAGGCGGGAGTATCTTCCTTGAAAATTGAGGGACGCATGAAGCGCCCTGAATACGTAGCTATTGTGGTGGGCAGCTACCGCCATGCCATTGACAGCTATTATGCTGGAAGCTTTGCTGTTATGGATGATGATACCAAGGCATTAACTCAGATTTTTAACCGCGATTTTACTACTGCTTACATGGAGAAAAAGCAGGGACGGAACATGATGAGCGATAAGCGGCCAAATAACAGAGGCCTCATGCTGGGCCGTGTTATGGATTTTGACCGTGATACTAAAATGGTGACCTTGAAGCTTAATACGGATTTAGCTGAAAATGACCAGGTGGATTTCTGGGTTAAGGTAGGAGGCAGAGTAACTGCTACCATTAAGGATTTACAGTTAAATATCAGCAATACCAAGGGGAAAAACAATAAGAAAAATAAAAATAAAGCAAATACAAGCCAGCAGGTGAAGCTGCTGCCTGTTACAGAGGCTAAGGCTGGCGATGTGGTAAGCTTTGCTGTAGAAAGCTGGGTATATCCAGGGGACAGAGCCTTTAAGGTTTACGATGCAAGACTGATGAATGCTGCCAAGGAGTACTATGCTTCTGGTGCGCCAGTGCGCCGTTTCCCTGTCAATGTATGGGTGAAGGCTGCTGTTGGTGAGCCTATGACCATCGTAATGGAGGATATGGAGGGCAGCAGAGCTGAGGCTCAGACTGATTTTATTGGCCAGCAGGCTTTGAAGCGCCCGTTGAGCGAAGAGACTGTTGCCAAGCAGATTGCCCGTTTAGGGACTAGTATTTTTGCGTTAAATAATCTTTCTGTGGATATACAGGGAGAGGTTATGGTGCCTGTTAGTGAAATCAATGAAGCACGGCGTAAATGTGTAGAAGCACTGGAAGCAATGCGTCTGGAAAAGTGGCATGCTTTAGCTAAAAAAGCTTCTGCAGCTTCCAGACAGTCTGTAGAGGCTGCTGCTAAAAAAATGGTGCCATTAAAGGGCAGATTTAAGGCTGATAATACTGGTATTACAGTAGTTGTGGATTCCTTAGGCAAGCTGTCCAGGGCGCTTTTAACAGGTGTGGACAGGGTTGTTTTTGGCGGTGAGTCCTACAGCCATGAATTTATCACTGATGATATGTATCAAAAGGCTGTGGAGCTGGCTCACGGCGCTGGGGCAGAAATCGTGTTTAATACGCCGCGGATTATCCGCCAGAGTGATGTACCGGCCTTTCATAAATGGCTGGAAAATATAGCTCATAGTGGTGCTGACGGCATCAGTGTCCACAATATTGGCACTCTTTACGCAGTGCAGCAGTATACCGATATTCCAGTGGAGGCAGATTATTCCCTGATTAGCTACAACCAGGAAACATTGAAGCATTTGTCTGAGCTGGGGGCAGTGAGGGCTGTGCTTTCACCAGAGCTGAATTTTACTCAGATAGAGGCATTGGGGAAGAATACGCCCCTGGCCTTAGAGTGCATGGTGGAAGGCAACCTGGAGCTGATGGTATCTGAATATTGCTGTACCGGCAGTTTTTTAGGGGATTTGCATACTGGTAAATGCAGTGCACCTTGTGTAAGGAGCGGGAAGAAGTTTTTCCTGAAGGATCGCAAGGATGTGAAATTCCCGCTGGTGATGGACCAGTATTGCCACATGCATCTTTTAAATGGCAACAGGCTCAGCATGCTGCCTCATGCTATGAGGTTTAAGGCTATGAATATTGCCAGCATCAGAATCGATGGCAGGTTTATGGATGAGGATAGCCTGAGCAGGGCGATTAAGAATTATCGGAAATATATGAATTATTCCCAGGAGCTTAGTGAGGTGGAGAGGGCCATTACTGATGAGCTGGAAGGGGACAGGATTACCAGAGGGCATTATTTCCGGGGAGTGGAATAAAGGAGTTTAAGTTGGAGACAGAGGCTTTTAAGGTTTTAGAATATAAACGGATTTTATCTAAGCTGCAGGAGAAGGCTGGGTCTGCTCTGGGCAAGGAGCTGGCTATGGGGCTGAGGCCTTCTAGTGATATGGATGAAGTGAAGGAGTATCTGCAGCAGACGGCGGAGGCTGTGGCAGTTTCTGCTGTTAGCAGCCCGCCCCTGGGTGGCATCAAGGACATCCGGGAGATGCTGAAAAAGGTTGGCATTGGTGCAGTTTTAGCGCCAGATGAGCTTTTGGAAATATTTTCTACTATGTACGCTATGCGCTGCGTGAAGAAGTATTTCAAGGAGCTGGAAATGGAGGCGCCAGTTTTAAAGTCCTGGGCCAGCAATATTGAGCTTTTGGGCAATTTGGAGCGCCAGATTGAAAATACTGTGGATGAGCATGGGGTTATCCGGGATGATGCCAGCTCTGAGCTAAAGCGCCTGCGCCGGGAAATCAAGGGAACTCAGGCCAAAATCAAGGACAGCCTGAACAAAATTGTCCATGATGCCAATAACCAGAAATATTTTCAGGATAATATTGTTACCATGCGTGGTGACCGTTATGTAGTGCCAGTTAAGCTGGAGTACAAGAATTATTTCCCTGGCATTGTCCATGACCAGTCTGCTACTGGTTCAACACTTTTTGTAGAACC
>JAFPCE010000061.1 GCA_017390245.1 Selenomonadaceae bacterium | reverse complement strand
TTATGAGAAATGTAGACAATGATAGGTTGTTTGAGACTTATGACGGGATTCCGCAATATATCTTGAATATGACCAGTGAAGAACTAGATGTGGCTATAGCTAAAGAAAAGAAACGTGTTGAAGAACTTAACAAGTTAGAGCAAGAAAGAAAGTAAGTAATTGTGGGAATATTGTGAATGTTTTTGTTATTAACTTAGAGATTTTCTTTCTTATGTTGCTGAAAACGGGGATGTATCATGGCGAAAGTAATTATTGATCATTTAGATGGTACGGTTACAAATGATATATATGAATGGGCAAGTCAGTTTAATTCTGATAATTTATCTGAGGATATGAAGCGAGAAATAGAGTCTCGTGTTGAAAAAACTGATATACCTGTTGAGTATATCGATTCTTCGAAAGGGTAAAAGCATGGATGATTTCAAAACAATTTATCGTTACCCAAATTCATTGTGGTAATCATGGCAATCCAAAATCTCATGATTATGGTGAATGCGGTGAACATGCTGCAGATTGGATATGGTTGAAAGAAAACGGCAAATGGTCTGGGCATCCAGGACAGAACAGGGAATTGACTGAATCGGAAAGAAGGTGGTTTAATGGAGAAATCAAAAGGGCAATTAAGCGTTCAGGAGCTAAAAAGTGAGATGGAAGATTGGACGCTTTACGAAAATTCCTTTGTGTATCAAGGTAATTCTTATAGCTTGACGCATATCCCGGGGGATGGACGGTATTGCTTTGGCAAATGCGATGGAGATGAACCGCTCCAATATTTTCCAGATTTTGACTCCGTTGCAAACGCACCTTTAATTGCAGGCAAGTCAATTGTCGAGTTGATTGATGAGCTTGACTGGGATAGCTGGTAATGAAACTCATCAAGGAAAGTTAGGGGGATAAAGATGGCAGCCAATGATTACCATGTTATTGTTTACCAGATACTTGCTTACCTGTATTCGTGTTTGAAAGATGGCGTTGATGTTGATTTAGCTTCTATAGAGCAATTCAAAGAAAAGAACATCATAAACGAGAAGTATTGGCAATATATTCTGCGCCATTTAGCTGAATGTGGCTATGTCGAAGGTTTGCAGGTCGTTCCTATGATAGGAGGTCGGTCCGGTGTAAAGTGTACAAGCGATTTCACGATTACACCAATGGGGATTGAATACCTGCTTGAAAATTCTTTGATGCAGAAGGCCAAGACTTTGCTGTTTGATGCTGCAAAAGCAGCCGCGAGCCCAATATTGGGGCATATATTTTCATAAGATAAACCGTCTGAGCAGTCAGGCGGTTTTCTTATGCCCATTTTTTAGGAGATGGTAGCGATGTTTTGCCAGACAAAGAAAGGAGTGTGATCCAATAATCTCCCTGGGCGCTTGGGTTAAAGCGCTATTCGCCTTTTAAGCGTTGCAGGCGGTAAAGAACAAGGTCAGATTTGCGTGGTTCGTCACCCACGGAAAAAAACGGAGAATTTGAAAGGTGGTAAACACAATGAACAAGGAAAAACTGATTGAAATGGGCTTAACAGAGGAGCAGGCCAAAAGTGTTATGGATTCCCTTAATGGCGAATTTGTCACTAAAAGCCGGTTCAACGAAGTCAACGAGGAGAACAAAGCACCGAAAAAGTCTGTTTCTGAGAGAGACAAACAGCTGGATACTCTTAAGGCCTCTGCTGGTGACAATGAAAAGCTTACCCAGCAGATTGCAGAGCTCCAGAAGGCTAACGCAGAGCAGGTCAAGGCTCATGCTGCTGAGCTTACCCAGCTGAAGCTAAATAATGCCATTGATGTGGCCTTAGGCAGTGCATCTGTGAAATCTAACAAGGCTGTAAGGGCTATGCTTGACATGTCTAAGGTGCAGTTAGGTGAGGATGGCAAGCTGGTTGGCCTAAATGACCAGCTGGAGGCACTGAAGGCATCTGATGGCTATCTCTTTAATGAGAATAAATTTGCAGGCTTCCAGCCGGGCGGTGATGGCAAGGTGCCAGGCATTAGCTCCACATGGGAAGCAAGACTGGCAGATGCCCGTAAGAACAACAATCAGTTAGAAGCTATTAAGATTAAACAGGAGGCAGCGGCTGAAGGCGTTGTCTTGATTTAAAGAAAGGATTGATATTATGGCCAGGCCGAGTATACAGGCAGCAGTGTATCTGCCATTAAAGAAGGTGATATATCAGTAAACTTTGCAGGCGGTTCATATATTGACAGTGCTTTTTCTGCTTCTCTGCTGAAGGATTATCAGAGCCAGCTAAATTGTTTTAGGAGGCTGAGATGGTGATGGTTCAGTTAAATGCTGCCAGGAGGCAGATGCGAAAACAAATAGAGGACCTGTATGAAGGCACCTGTACAATATACACCTATGAAAATGTATATAATACAGCTACTCATAGCCTGGAAAGCGTCGATAAGGTGTTTGCTGAGGATGAGCCTTGCAGGCTGTCCTATTTATCCAGCGGACCTGCAGACCAGAGCGAAACAGCTAACATTGTGGGACAGGATATTTATTTATTCCTTGCTCCGGAGATTAAGGCGCGGGCTGGCAGTGTGGTGAAGGTTACCCAGAACGGTGTTACCAGAACATACGAAAGCATGGGTATATCAGCAATGTATTTTTCACATCAAGAGGTTAAGCTGAAGCTGAAGAAAACGGAGGCTTAAATGGGCAATATCAAAGTAGACCTTAGCGGCATGAAGGCGCTAAATGAGCAAATAAGCCGTTTGGGTGCCAGGAGAAATGAACTGTTTACTGCCTGTGCCAAGGAATTGGCTGCAAGGCTTTTAAGGTCTGTTATAAAACGTACGCCTGTTGGAGTACCGCCCAGTGATATAAGCCCTGATGTCTATGATGAATACTGGTCAGGCTATACTGGCGGTACTTTAAGACGTGGCTGGACAGCCAAAAGTGAAGCAGAAGCCCAAAGCGGTGGGAAAGCTGGCCTAAATGCAGGTTTTTTAAATACCTTAGCTGTAAAAAAGACTGGTAATGTGTACACAATAACCATTACTAACCCAGTTAAATACGCCAGCTATGTGGAATACGGCCACAGGCAGCACGTAGGGCAGTTTGTACCAGCTTTAGGAAAAAGGCTGAAACGTGGCTGGGTAGAAGGCCAGTTTATGCTGAAGATTTCTGAAGAGGAATTACAGGTAAAGGCACCAGCTATCTTAGAAGCAAAAATCAAGCGCTGGCTTATACAGAATGCCGGAGGGATGTAATTAATGATTAACAAGCTTAGAATTGCAATAGCAAAAGGCATTGAGAGCATTAAGCAGAATCCGGATATTTATCTGGATAAGCTTCCACAGGGGTTTAATGCTCCGTGCTTTTTTATCAGGGTTTTAAGTGTGACAGACAGGCAGAAGCTGTTTAAAAACTATGAAATAACAGTGAGCTTTGATGTTATGTATTACCCAGATGAAACAATGCACTGCACAAACAGCCAGCTCCATGAGGTGGCGAGAGAGCTTATGTATGGTATCGAGTATCTTTATGTAGATGCAGATACGATTATAAGGGGTAATAATATCAGCTATGAGGTGCAGGACAGTGTTCTGCACTTCTTTATTAGCTACAAATACATAGAGTCCAGGCCTTTTATCAGAAATGATAAGATGCAGAAGCTCTATCAGAATTTTAGTTATAAGGAGTGATTTATAGTGGCTAGGAAAAAGACTGCTGAATCTAAAGCAGCCGAGGCTGTTTATAGCAAGGAGCAGGTCCTTAAATCAAAAACTTATAGTCATTTCCGTGATGTCTATAGTATTACGCTGGCAGACGATGCCATGTATACTAAGACAGATTTAGATAAGATTAGGGATGACTTTTTAGGCCGTCCTGTTGTTGATGATAAGAATTAAGGAGGAGTCAAATTATGGCATTAGGTGGAGGTACCTGGTTATTCCAGAACAAAGTACTGCCAGGAGCTTATATTTCCTTTGAGAGCAAGGTAAGAGCTTCTGTAAATGTGACTGACAGGGGTTATGCTGCTATGGCATTAGACCTTGACTGGGGTCCTGTTGGTGAAGTGTTCTCTGTAACTGCAGAGGACTTCCAGGCAAAGTCTACCCAGATTTTTGGTTATGAGTATACCAGCGACAAGCTGAAGGGACTGCGCGACCTGTTTAAAAATCTCAAGACCGGCCGTTTCTACAGACTGGCAAATGAGGCTGTAAAGGCATCCTGTGACTTGGCTACTGCTAAGTATGCTGGTGTGCGTGGCAATGACTTAACCGTTGCGGTGGCTTCTGATGTGGATAAGGAAGGTCAGTTTATCGTTTCTACTTACCTTGCTGTTGACGGGGTTAAGACTCTTGTAGACGAGCAGAAGGTTAAGGCAAAAGCAGACCTTGTTAGCAATGATTATGTTGATTTCAAGGTTGATGAAGAGGCTTTAGCTGCATCTGCTGGCATGCCGCTTACAGGCGGTAATAACGGTAAAGCCGTTACTGCTCTCCAGCATCAGGAGTTCCTGTCTGCTATTGAGCCTTATTATTACAATACTTTAGGTCTTGTATCTACTGATGATACCCTTAAGGATTTGTATATGGCCTTTGTAAAGCGCATGCGTGATGACGTAGGCATGAAATTCCAGCTGGTTGTTTATGATGCTGAGAAGCCTGACTATGAGGGCATTATCAACGTAAAGAATGCCGTATCTGACAGCGGTGAAAGTGAAGCAAGTCTGGTGTACTGGGTTGTAGGCGCTGAAGCAAACTGCGCTGTTAATGCATCCTGCACCAATAAGACCTATGACGGTGATTTCACTGTTGTGGCTAATTACAGCCAGACCCAGCTGACTGAGTTTATTAATAACGGTTATCTGGCATTCCATCGTGTAACTGATCCAACTGTAGGAGATGTTGAGGGTGATTTGAATGTGTTAACCGACATCAATTCCTTTGTAAGCTTCTCTAAAAAGAAAGTGGTATAGCAATAGAAACAGAGGTGGCTTTACATGGTAAGAGGCAGTGGTATTCCAACATATCAGGGC
>JAFPCE010000060.1 GCA_017390245.1 Selenomonadaceae bacterium | reverse complement strand
GTGTCCAATTTGCAATTGCAATTTAGGAAATTTTTTTAATAGGCAGGAAATAGAAAAAAAGTAGGGAATATTAACAAATATTGGAGTACTATGAAAAAAATTATTTATGGTAATTTTCGAATTTTCTATAGATAGGAGATGAAGTGTGTGGCTGAGCCTATGGTTGAGGTCTTTATATATGAGACCAGGCAGTTTTTGGAGCAGCTGGAGCAGATTTCCTTAAGCAGTGAGGAAAATGGCGGCTTTAGTGTGGAGGATGTCAATGAAATCTTCCGTGCCATGCATACTATTAAGGGTTCTGCAGCAATGATGATGTACGAGGAAATCTCGACATTGGCTCATTCTGTAGAGGATATTTTCTACTATATCAGAGAAATTAATCCTCCTAAGGTGGATGCAACAGCTATTACAGATATTGTTCTGAATGCGGTGGACTTTATCCGCATTGAAATGGACAAGCTGGATGCCGGTGGTGCTCCAGATATGAGCAGTACCGAGCTGCGGGAGTACACTCATAATTTCCTGAGGGAAATGAAGATTGCCAACGGTGATGATCCTGATGTGGATCTCCGTAAGGCAAATAATATCCAGAAGGCCAAGGAAAAGAAGGCCAAGCAGTACTACATTGGTGCTAAGCCGGAAAAGCCAGCTGAGACAGGTCTTGAGGATGGAGTCCATGTCTATGCGGCCAATATCCATTTCTCAGAAGGCTGTGAAATGGAGGAGGTCCGGGCCTTTGGCGTTATCAATAACCTGAAGGATAAGGTTATTGAACTGCATCATCTGCCAGAGAAAATCCTGGAGGATGAAACTGCAGGAGATACCATAAAGTCTATTGGCTTCAGACTGTTCTTTACCACTAAGATGACTAAGGAGCAGGTTGATAGTGAGCTGAACCAGACAATTTTCCTGGATAAGCTGGAGTTAGAAGAATTAAAGAGCACTGCGGAATGTGAATACTGGCCAACACCAGAAACAGTGGCCATTAATGCTCTTGATAATACAGAGCCTATTAAGCCAGAGCTGCCACAAACAGCAGCTGAGGAAGGTGGCGGTGCACCAGCAGCACCTGCGGCTATGCCAGCTGTGAAACGCTCTGCTTCACCGCCTGTTCACGGTGGCGAGGGAGCCCAGATGATTAGCGTCCGGGTGGACAAGCTGGACAGGCTGATGGACCTGGTAGGTGAGGTAGTTATAGCAGAGGCTATGGTTATTCAGAATCCAGATCTGGCAGGTCTGGAGCTGGGTAATTTCCAGAAGGCTGCACGGCAGCTGCACAAGATAAATGGTGAGCTGCAGGATAGTGTTATGGCACTGCGCATGGTACCGCTGGAAGGCACCTTTAAGAAGATGAACCGTATCGTTCGTGATATGACCAAGAAGCTGGGAAAAAAAGCTAAGCTGGTACTGGTGGGCGAGGATACAGAAGTAGATAAGAACATCAATGAACATATTTCTGATCCATTGATGCATATAGTGAGAAACTCTGTTGACCATGGTATTGAGATGCCTGATGTCAGGGTGGCAGCTGGCAAGGAGGCCATGGGTACAGTTACCTTGTCTGCAGCTAATCTGGGGGGCGAGGTTGTCATTACCATTAAGGATGATGGTGGTGGCCTGAATAAAGAAAAAATCCTGGAGAAGGCACGGAAAAATGGCATTATTAACAAGCCAGAGTCAGAGCTTACTGACAAGGAAATATATTCCTTTATTTTTGCACCGGGATTTTCCACCAAGGAAAAGGTTACTGAGTTCTCCGGCCGCGGTGTAGGCATGGACGTAGTAGTGGCGAACATCAAGTCACTGGGCGGACAGGTAGTGGTAGACAGCATCCCTGGACAGGGCAGCACCACCACTATTAAGATTCCGTTAACACTGGCTATTATTGACGGCATGTCTGTAGGGGTTGGTGATTCCAGCTTTACCATACCAATTAGCTGCATCAGCAGGTCCTTCCGGCCAGAGCCAGGACAGATTTTCCGTGATCCTGATGGCAGTGAAATGATTATGGTTGGTGAAAAGTGCTGTCCAGTTATCCGGCTGTATGAAATGTACGGCATAGAGGGCGCAGTAACAGAACCGGAAGAGGGAATTATTTTGATTCTGGAGGCTGGGGACAAGATATTTGGCATTTTGTCAGATAAGCTTTTAGGAGTGCAGGAGATTGTGGTTAAGCCTATACCACAGTTTATCCATAAGGTTATGCAAACTACAGGTATTAGCGGCTGTACGCTATTGGGAGATGGCAGTATCAGCCTGATATTAGATCCACAAAAATTGCATAATATGATTTATTCATAAGCAAGGAGGGAAAAAAGTGGAGGAAGAAAAGGTTTTAGATGAAAAGGGCCTGGAGGAAGAGGATACACAGAAGGATAAGTATCTGACTTTCTTATTAGGGGAGGAAACCTATGGCATCGACATCAGGGTGGTTATTGAGATTATCGGTATTCAGAGAATCACCAGCGTGCCAGAGGTACCTGATTACATTAGGGGCATTATTAACCTGCGGGGTAAGATTATACCAGTGGTAGATATGCGGCTGCGGTTCCGCCGTGAATTCCGTGAATACACTGACCGCACCTGCGTTATCGTGGTGGAAATCAATGGCGTGCTGATCGGCCTCATTGTGGATGGCGTTTCTGAGGTGCTGGATATAGCTGAGGACAAGGTTGTTCCACCACCAGAACTGAAAGCATCCCAGAACAAATATATCAGGGGAATTGGCAAGCTAGAGTCCAATGTAGTATTGCTGCTGGACTGGGAGAAGCTGTTCTCTGAAGATGACCAGGAGCTGCTGAGCGACGCCATGGGCAGTGATGCGGAAAATGGTGAACAGCAAGAGGAAGATAAGAAGGCAGAATAAGCCTTTGAGCATAAGGTAAACAGAAAAGAATTTTTAGCAAGAAACACAATTCTGTAAGTATACATTTTGAAGCAAGATTATATTTTGAGATAGAGGTGTAGAAAATGATGTTGTTTAAAAATATGAAAATTGGTGCTAAGTTAACGCTTTTCATAGTAATTATGGAGATTCTGATTGTAGCTGTAGCATATCGCGGGATCAGCCTGGCTAGTGAGATGGCTGACGACTATGGCAATATTATTAAATACGATGTAGAAGCCAGCGATGCGGCTCGTGAGATGGGCATGCATTTCCAGAAGGCCCGGGTTAGCATGCTGCTGGGACTGCGAGCTGATGATCCTGCTAAAGCCAATATGTTCTTTGGTGAAATGGAGAAGGACCTGCAGGAGGCTGATGCCTGCCTGAAGGCTATAGAAGCTGTAGCTGAAAGTGATAAGGCTAAGGCAACTGTTGCTTCTATAACCGCTAAATACAACGACTTCCGCCAGGGCAGTTCTGCTGCTATTAAGGTTATTCAGTCTGGCACTGTACGCCAGACTGATCCTGCTACTCAGGCTGCTGAAAATGCCAAGTACGCTAAGCTGGAAAATGATATAGCTGATGAACTGCATAATGTAGCTGCGCTGGCTAAATCAGATGCTGAAAACCGTAGCAAGGCTATGGACGATACACTGGCTAGCAATATCAGAACTATTATTATTGTAACCATTGTTATGGTAGTGGTTTCCCTGGCTGTAGGCATCATGTTCAATATGGATGTAAAGAAACGCCTCCTGGAGCTGAGCCAGGCTGCTGACCGTATTGCCCAGGGCGATCTGGCTACTGAGGTAGCAACCAGCACTGGTGATGAGCTGGGGGATGCTGCTGCCAGCTTTGAGGTTATGCGCCAGCGCATGCATGAGTCCATTATGAATATCCATGATGCATCCGATCAGGTTGCTGCAGGTGCGAAGAATGTCAGCGATGCCAGCATTGCCCTGTCCCAGGGTGCATCTGAGCAGGCTGCTTCTATCCAGCAGTTATCTGCTTCTATTACCGAAATCGCCTCCCAGACTGCCAGCAATGCAGATAATGCAGATAATGCTAATGGCCTGACTATGAAGGCCCGCAATCAGGCAGAAATCGGCAATCAGGATATGAAGGAAATGCTGGATGCTATGGAGGAAATCAACAGCTCTTCTGCTAATATTTCCAAAATTATCAAGGTTATTGATGAGATTGCCTTCCAGACCAATATTCTGGCTCTCAATGCTGCAGTTGAGGCTGCCCGTGCCGGCCAGCATGGCAAGGGCTTTGCTGTAGTAGCTGAAGAGGTTCGCAACCTGGCAGCCCGCAGTGCTAAGGCAGCTAAGGAAACTACTGATATGATTGAAGGCTCTATTGAGAAGGTGGGCCAGGGCCGTGCTATTGCTAACAAGACGGCAGAGGCTCTGGAAGCTATAGTAGCTGATGTAGCTGAAGTGGCAGATATTGTCAGCAATATTGCCAAGGCTTCCAATGAACAGAAGCTGGCCCTTGAGCAGATTAACCAGGGCGTACAGCAGGTATCCCAGGTTGTCCAGTCCAATTCCTCCACTTCCGAGGAAGCAGCATCTGCCAGCCAGCAGCTCAGTGCACAGGCTGATCTCATGCGTGAAACTGCCAATAAGTTTAAGCTGGGTGACAATGCCCACAGATTTTCTCGTGCTATGCAGACAAGCTACAGCAGCAATGCTATCCAGCGTCCAGCTATGGGTGGCAGCAAGCCAGCTATTACTCCTGCAACTCCAGGCGTAAAGCCTAAAACCATTGCACTGACCGATGATGAGGGCTTTGGCAAGTACTAAGGTATTCTCTATTCCAATGAGGGAGCGATATTATGCAAGATGAGTTATTCCAGCAATATGTCCAGGTAGTGCAAGGGCACTTTGGCATTCAGCTGCCACCTGAAAAGAAGGCATTGCTAGAATCACGCCTCTTTAAGCTGTTTTTGGAGCACGAGGGCTATGAGGAATTTGCAGATGCAGCTTCTTTCTTGAAATATGTGAAAAATGATGCTAGTGGCACTGCCTTAAATTTTCTGGCTGAGGCTATAACGACTCATCATACGTTTTTTATGCGGGAGGCTGACCATTTTGATTTCTTTGGCAGCCAGGTGCTGCCATATCTGGAGAAAAGTATCTCAGATGGTGATATCAGAACCTGGTGTGCAGCCTGCTCCAGCGGTGAGGAGTCTTATAGCCTGGCCATGCTTCTGGCAGATTATTTTGTGCCCAGAGGCGGCAGGTGGGAGGCAACTCTTTTAGCTACTGATTTATCTCAGGATATTTTAAATACTGCCAAGCAGGGAATTTATTCTGCTGAGGCAGTAAGCTCATTGCCAGCCCAGTGGCAGAATATGTATTTCCAGCGGCTGGTAGATGGCAGCTATCAGATAAATGACTTTATCAGAAGCAGGGTACTTTATCGTCAGTTTAATCTGATGAATCCTGTATTTCCTTTTAAAAAGTCATTTCACGTGATTTTCTGCCGTAATGTTATGATTTATTTTGATACACCAACTCGTGATTCCCTGGTACGGAAATTCTATGACTTCTTGGAACCAGGAGGTTTTCTGTTCGTGGGACACTCCGAAGTAATTGACAGGAAGGCAGCAGATTTTGAGTACGTAATGCCTTCTGTTTATCGAAAGAAGTGATCCTTGTATGAAGGCAATAAAAGTCCTGATAGTAGATGATTCACTGTTCTTCAGGGAAATATTGTCCCGCCGCCTTATATCCAGGCTGCCGAAAAACAGCCAGATAGATACGGCTGGCGAGCCTTTTGAGGCAAGGGATAAAATTTTATCCTTTGACCCTGATGTAATGGTGCTGGATGTGGAGATGCCACAGATGAATGGCATTGAGTTCCTGCGCCGTCTGATGGTGCAGTACAATCTGCCAACTGTGGTACTAAGCTCCAGACCTGCTTATAGGGATCTGGCCCTGGAGGCCGGAGCATACAATTTTATAGAAAAGCCATCAACTACCTTAGGTAGTGGTAATTTTGGTGATGATGTGGCAGCTACTATTATGTCGGCACTGGCCTCCCATGAGGATGCTGCCAGAAGGGCGGCAGAGAGGACAGCCTATAGTGAGCCACCAGCTGCTGGTGAGGATGAGCCAGCACCGCAGCCAGTATCACCCCTTAGAAAGAGAACGGCCTATACTGTACCTTCCTCTGTGGGCAGAGGACAGGTATTTACGGCTTCACCAAACCTGGCAACGGGCACATCTGTGGGCAGCGGACAGGTCTTTACAGCACCGCCACGGATAAATGCCAGTGGTGTAGTAAAGACTGATAACAAGGTGTCAGATGTTAGCAGCAGGGTTACATCTGATATGCATCAGATTACTAAAATGATGCAGGAAATGACGGCAAAAGCCAGTGCAGGCAGGGAGAAACCTGTATCTGTGCCTGTCAGCCAGATTAAAGCTCCTGTACCTTCAGCTAAAATCAAGCTGATTGCCATAGGGGCATCTACAGGTGGTACTGAGGCTCTGTCTTCAATTTTAAAGACACTGGTACCGCCATTGCCACCAATAGTAGTGGTACAGCATATACCACCTATGTTTTCCAGGCTCTTTGCGGAAAGACTGCACAATGAGTGCCAGCTGTCTGTTAAGGAGGCTGTTAATGGAGATACGCTGGAGCCTAACTGGGTTTACATTGCTCCAGGCAGCAAGCAGATGCGTTTAAAAGGCTTTGCTGATAACATGGTGCTGGATGTAAATACTGGTGAAAAGGTTAATGGACATTGTCCTTCTGTAGATGTTTTATTTCATTCCGTTGCAGATAAAATGGGCAATAAGGCTTTAGGCGTCATTCTCACCGGCATGGGAGAGGATGGTGCCAGAGGTCTGCTGCGGATGAGAGAATGTGGTGCAGTTACCCTGGGTCAGGATGAGGCAAGCTGTGTAGTTTACGGCATGCCAAGAGCTGCTTATGAAATGGGGGCTGTGACTCAGCAGCTGCCTTTATCTGCTATGGCTGGTATGATTACGACTGTAGCTAGGTCCTAGGAGGTCAAAATGCAGGAATATACAGAGCAGGTTATAAACCACAGTGCCTTGCAGAGTATTTTAGGCGGCCTGGGTGACGGCTTGCTGTTGACAGACCTTAATGGCAATATAACCTTTATGAATAAGGCTGCAGAGGATATTCTGGAGTATAAATTTACCGAAGGGGAAAAAGTAAACTTCACTGATATCTGCCAGCTGGTTAATGTAGAAACAAAAGAAAAATTTTTTAATCCGATAAAAAAGGCTATGCAGGAAAAGCGGACCATAGGACTGGGACGCAATATTGGTATTTTCCGTTCAGATGGGCCAGCCTATTTGTCTGCTACCTGCTCGCCTATGAGTAATAGTGAAGGCAAGGTTATTGGCAGTACTTCAATTTTCCGTGATGTTACGAAAACAAGGATTTTAGAGAATAAAGTAGCTAATGACCAGTTCTATATGCGTGCAGTATTTGAGGCTGCCAAAATAGGCATTTGCAGCCTGAACACCGATGGGGATATCCTGGAGGTGAATGAGGCGGCACTGGAAACTATTGGCACTACTTACAATGAAGCCATTGGCTCCCGGCTGGGCAGCATGTTCCAGTGCGTTAACTGCATTGATACAAAATGCGGTGAAAATGCCAAGTGCAAATTCTGTGTTATCCGTAACAATATTAATGTAGCGGCAATGGACGACAGCTATTCTAATGAATTTGTTACAGCTGTGGTGTCCCGTCATGCCGATGAACCTATCTGGCTGCAGATTTTCCTGACACAGCTGTGGAAGGATAATGAAAAGCAGATTATCCTGAGCATGATTGATATTTCCAAGCGCAAGCAAAGAGAGAAGGAACTGCAGGAGGCAAGGCGGGTAGCTGAGCTGGCCAATATAACAAAAACACAGTTTCTTGCTAATATGAGCCATGAAATCAGAACGCCAATCAACGGTATGACAGGCATGATTGACCTGACCTTGCGGACAAATCTCGATGATGAGCAGAGAGAAAATCTGCAGGCTGCTAAACAGTGCTCGGAGGATTTGCTGCGCATTATTAATGATATTCTGGATTATGCTAAGCTGGAAAACGGCAAGATGCCAATAGAGCAGATTGATTTGGATTTACATGCTCTGATTAAGCGGGTAACAGCTATACATGCCCAGGTAGCTGAGGGCAAGGGGCTGGAGTTTATTACACCAGACTGCTCAGAACTGCCACGGTATATTAAGGGCGATCCGCTGCGTCTGAGGCAGATTCTCCACAATCTTTTAACCAATGCATTGAAATTCACATCTAAAGGCTCAGTGACTTTAGGAGCAAGAACCTATAGACGAGGTACTAAAAGTCATTTAGAATTTTTTGTAGAGGATACAGGCATTGGCATGACAGAGGAGGAGCAGAGCAAGCTCTTTAAGCCATTTAGCCAGGTGGATGGTTCTACAACCAGAAAATTTGGTGGTACTGGTCTGGGCTTAACTATTGTCAAGGAACTGTTAATGGCCATGGATGGTGAGGTTCGTGTTATATCCAGAGCTGATGCAGGCAGCCGTTTTATAGTGACTATACCACTGCTGCTGGCAGAGAAGGCTGATACAGAACTGAAGGATCATGCAGTATATCTTAATCCTTACTTTACCGAGGGTGACAGCTACGATGCAGAAAAGGCATCAAAGGTGTTGTCTGGCGAAGCTGGTGAAGCAGCTGCAGTTAGTGGCAGTACTGAACCTTTGCTGGCACCTGCTTTAGGTGCAGAGCCTGATGATGACATTCTGGACCTTTTAAAATACTGTGAAGCAAAACTAGAAAACTAGGGGTGAAATAAAATGAAGATTTTAATAGCAGAAGATGACAGGGTGAGCAGAACATTTTTGCAAAAATTTATGCAGGGATACGGTGAGGTAGAGGTGGCCGTTGACGGCATGGAGGCTGTAGATATGTACATGGACTCCATTAAGAAGAATGACCGCTATGACTTGCTGTGCCTTGATATTATGATGCCAAAGGTAGATGGCCTGAAGGTATTGAAGGTTATCCGCCAGATTGAAAAGCAGCAGAATATCCCAGCAGAGGAGCATTTAAAGATTATTATGATGACTGCCCTGGCTGATGTAGGGTATGTTGATGAGGCTTTCCGTCAGGGATGTGATGCCTACGCATCTAAGCCTGTGGACACAGAAAAGGTGCAGGAGGTTATGATTAAGCTGGGTCTGGTACAGGATCCTGAAAATCAGGAACAGGAATAATATATTCATTTTAGTAAAAGGAAGTTTGAAGTTATGCGTGTAGTACCTGTAAAGCTGGCAGCAAATAGCTATGATATATTTATTGGCAAGGATGTAGCTGGCAAAATTATAGAGATGTGCAGCTCTATGGGATTTTCCAAAAAAGCACTGATTATCAGCGACAGCAATGTAGCACCGCTTTATGGCACGTGGCTGAAGCAGCTATTAGCTGAGGCGCAGCTGGAGGCAGAAATTTATGTCATTGAAGCTGGTGAAGCTTCAAAATCCATGCAGGTGGCTGAAGCTATATATACCAGATGCATAGAACTGGGGCTGGATAGAAAATCTCCTGTTTTTGCTCTGGGAGGCGGTGTAGTTGGTGACCTGGCTGGTTTTATTGCAGCAACCTACATGCGGGGAGTACCATTTATACAGGTGCCAACAAGTCTTCTGGCACAGGTAGATTCCAGCGTAGGCGGCAAGGTTGCCGTTAACCACAAGCTGGGGAAGAATCTGATTGGGGCATTCTATCAGCCAAAGGCTGTGTTTATGGATTTAAATACCATGGAGACACTGCCAGAAAGAGAAATCTATACTGGTTTGGGAGAAATTATAAAATACGGCATTATTTATGATGAGGAATTTTTCCAGTATTTAGAGGAAAACAGGGAAGCAATTCTGCAGCTGGAGCCCGAGGCAGCCAGCCACATGATAGCCCGTTCCTGTGAGATTAAGGCAGAGGTTGTGGCTATTGATGAAAAGGAGCTGGGCCTGAGGGCCATACTAAACTTTGGCCATACTGCTGCCCATGCCATTGAAAAGAATACTAACTATACCCGTTATAATCACGGTGAGGCAGTTGCTATCGGCATGGTATGTGCTGCGGATATCAGCCGTTCCTTAGGATTTATTGATGATGATACTT
>JAFPCE010000059.1 GCA_017390245.1 Selenomonadaceae bacterium | reverse complement strand
CAACTCTTAAAATACTCTTCCTAAACAAACCTCCTAAATAAGTATTTCCATGTAACTTATACGCATAACTTAGCAATATATTACAGATAAATACAAATTTTTGCAAATTATAATTTACTTAAGCATATTTAAAAGCTCTGCTTCATCAATGATTTTAAGGCCAAGCTCCTGTGCCTTAGTGAGCTTGCTGCCAGCAGCTTCGCCGGCAACCACCAGTGATGTTTTCTTAGATACAGAGCCCGCAGCCTTGCCACCGTGAGACTCAATTAAGGCCTTTGCTTCACTTCTGCCCAAAGTTGGCAATGTACCTGTTACAACTATAGTTAAACCAGCCAGCTTATCATCCACAATGCCTGTATCCTGCAGCTCCAGATTAACGCCGTAAGTCTTCAGCCGCTGCAGCATATTCAAGGTATTTTCCTCATGGAAAAAGTCATAAATAGCTTTAGCACTAATAGTACCAATATCCTTAACGTCCTGTATTTCCTCTTCATTAGCCTCTGCCAAAGCCTCAATGGATTTAAAATGCAGCATCAGCTCACGGGCAGCAGCCTTGCCAATACCGGAAATGCCAAAGCCTGTTAACAGACGCTGTGGTTCATTAGCCTTTGCTTTTTCGATAGCATCCAGCACCTTGTCTGTATTCTTCTCCTTGCCAATAAGTCCTTGGGCAATCATTTCCTCCCGGTGCTCCTTTAAAATAAAGATATCCACTGCCTCATGCACCAGACCAGCATCAATGACAGCCTTGATATTCTGCTCACCAAAACCTTTAATATCCATGGCATCCCTGCTGACAAAGTTTATAATATGATTTTCCAGCTGTGCTGGGCAGTTAGGATTAGTGCATTTAATATCAGCGGTATTTTCCTCCCTTACAGCCTGATGATGGCATACAGGGCAGGTATTGCCAATCAAAAAAGCCTCAGCCCCAGCAGGGCGCTTTTCCTTAATTACACTGCGGACCTTAGGGATGATTTCACCAGATTTAAACACCTTAATAGTATCACCAATGCGGATATCCAGCCCATCGATAAAGTCCTGATTGTGGAGAGTTGCTCTTTCCACCTTAGTACCGCATAGCTGCACAGGCTCAAATATAGCCGTTGGGGTAATGCGGCCAGTACGGCCTACAGACAGCTCAATATCCAGCAGTCTTGTTTCCTTTTCCTCTGGCGGATACTTGTAGGCCACAGCCCAGCGAGGCACTTTTGAGGTATTGCCCAGCTCCTGGCGCTGGCTGAGGCTGTTAAGCTTCACCACAGCACCATCAATATCATAGGCCAGATTACCACGGGAATTGCCAATAGCATCAATAGCAGCAATAACCTCATCAGCTGTATGGCAAATCTTATAGCCATGAATAACCTTGATACCCTGCTTTTTCATAAATTCATAAGCTTCTGTGTGAGTAGCAAATTCCCTGCCAGTAACAGTCTGCAGATTAAAGATAAACATGGACAGATTCCGCTCCTTGGTGATACGGCTGTCCAGCTGTCTTAAGGTACCAGCAGCACAATTCCGGGGATTAGCAAAGGTTTTCAAGCCTAAAAGCTCCTGACGCTCATTAACCTTGGCAAAAGCCTCCCGGCTCATATAAACCTCACCACGAATTTCAAAATAAGGCAGACTATCCTTCAGCTTTTGCTTAATATCCTTGATAACACGGGCATTTTCCGTAACATCCTCACCCTGCACAACACCATCGCCACGAGTAACAGCCTGAGTCAAAATGCCATCAGTATACCGGAGAGCCAGAGAAAGACCATCAATCTTCTCCTCAACTACAAACTCAGCATCAGGAAACTGCGACTTAATATCCTCCACAAAGGAAATAACCTCCCCCTGGCCGAACACATCCTGCAGAGACAGCATAGGCACATCATGAGCCACCAGCTTGCCAGCCTCACGCTTGGCATTGCCACCCACCATCTGCGTAGGCGAATTTGCAGTAATCAGCTCAGGAAAACGAGCCTCCAGCCCCTTTAACTCCTGCATCAGCATATCATATTCATAGTCGCTGATTTCCGGCGCATCATTATTATAATAACAGTTATTATGATGACGGATTTCCTGCCGCAGCTTCCCCAGCCTCTCCCGCACTAATTTGATATCATCGCTGTTTTTTATATCCATGATTATTACCTCTATCAAATATTAATTATAGCTATTATAGCACATAAGTAGAATCAGAAGCACTATCAGCCACTACACAAAAAACACGGCCATATAACCTTAAACAGGTTGTGGAGAGCCTTGGTACTTAGCGATTGACAAGCAAAGCGCAGTCAGAGCTTAGTTCCACTAGGCAGGGATTTAGCAAGATTTTGGGACAAAATCGTGCTCGCCTTAGTTTCTCCTCAAAGCGAGAGCGTCCTGTGTAGGTTATATGCCGTGTTAAAGTAACTAAAAAATACTCATTAGTCGCACAGAGAATTTACTGTATAGCAAAAAAATACATAGCTTAAGCATCGGTTTTATTTCATGCGATGTATCAAATTCATCACCTGCCGCACTGTCAGCCCCAGGTTTTCCTTGCTCTTATCCTTATCCATAGCCTGCTGCGCCGTCATAGGCTCCTGGAGAATAGGAAAATACCCATCAATGCCATGCTCATTCACAAAATAAGCCTCATCCGTCGCACAGCCGCATAGAGCCACCGTAACACAATCTGGATTGCACTTTTTCGCCAGCTGGGCCACACCAGCCGGTGCCTTGCCCATGGCAGTCTGCTTATCCATCCTGCCTTCACCAGTTATCAGTACATCAGCATCAATAAGCTCCTTTTCCATGCCAATAGTCCCCAGAATCAGCTCTACACCAGGTGTCAAATTGCCATTGATAAACACATGGAAGGCAAAGCCTAAGCCGCCAGCAGCACCAGCCCCTGCCATATCCCTGCCTTTTCTGCCCATAGCCTTTTCAGCCACCTGGGCAAAATCACTAATATATTCATCCATAGTTGTAACAATCTGTGGCGTAGCACCCTTCTGCGGCCCATAGATATAGGAACAGCCATTTAAGCCGCACAGTGGATTATTCACATCACAGGCAATCTGAAAAACACAATTCTTCAGCTTGCTGTTCACATGCGAAGTATCAATGGAAGCAATATCCGCCAGATCCTTACCAAAAATACCAGCCTTTGTACCATCAGCCTTATAAAAATCATAGCCCAGAGCAGTCAGCATTCCCAGGCCACAGTCATTGGTAGCACTGCCGCCAATGCCGATAATAAACCGCTTGCAGCCGTTATCCATAGCCTTTGCTATCAGCTGTCCCAGACCATAGGTGGTAGTATCCATAGGATTTCGCCTATTGACAGGCACCATAGGCAGGCCAGACGAATCAGCCATTTCAATAATAGCCATTTCATTATCTGGCAAATACCCGTACCTGCTTGACACTGCTTCACCTAAAGGCCCCATTACCTCCACAGGCACAATTTTTCCGCCTAAACCCTGTGTCATGGCTGTTACAGTACCTTCACCGCCATCGGCCAGTGGAAACACCTTCACAATATCATCAGGAAATTGCTGCTTAATGGCCTCCTGCAAGGCATGACCTGCCTCAAAGGAGGAAATACTATCCTTAAAGGAATCAATGGAAATAACAATCTTCATACCAAAACTCCTTTTTAATCCTTAAAACAACATACAGCTTTACAGTAAAATCAAAGAAGCAATGAAGATAGAAACCATAGAAAGAACGCCCACAACCAAAGTCATCATAGTCTGGGTTCTGTAACCATTCTGAGGCTCTAAGCCTGTGAAGTTGGTAACAACCCAGAAATAGCTGTCGTTGGCATGGGATACAGTCATAGCACCAGCACCAATGGCCATTACAGTCAAGAGTGCAGCCATTTCTGTATTTAAGCCAAGAGCAGTCATCATAGAAGCACTGTCAGAGAACATGCCCATGATACCAGCAGTTGTGGTAATAGCCACAGTGGAAGAGCCCTGGGCGGTCTTAAGAATAGCAGAAATAACAAATGGGAAGAAAATACCTACACTTGCCAGGAAGGTAGCATTGTCCTTCATAAAGTCAACGAAGCCTGCAGCAGTTATAACCTTGCCTAGCACACTGCCAGCAGCAGTGATAAAGAGGATAGGACCTACAGTCTTCAGAGTTTCATTGGTAATAGCAGAAAATTCCTTCATCTTGCCAGTGGAAGATAAAAGGCCCACAGCAAAGAGCAAACCAACGGTTAAAGCAATGATAGGAGTGCCCAGGAATTTTAAACCTGTAGCCACAGCGCCAGACATGCCTGCCATAGTTACTACAGAACCAGCAGCCATGAGAATAATAGGCACAACAATTGGTGCAAAGGAAGCAAAAGAGCCTGGCAGCTCACCGTATTCAGCAATCAGCTCCTCATAGCTCTTTTCTGTCTCGGCTGCAGCATTGCCCTCCTGCAAAGGGATATTCTTCTTGCTGATGTACAGAGAGAAAATATAAGTAACAATCAAAGCAGGAATAGATGCAGCGATACCTACCAGAATAACAGCAGCCAGATTATCACCTAAGCCAAGAGAACCAGCAGCTGCAATAGGTCCAGGTGTAGGTGGTACAAATACATGGGCAGCATAGAGACCACCAGAGAGAGCCACTGCCATGCCTACAGGACTAGTACCCTTCAGCTTGTTGCACAGTGCCTTACGGATAGGATTTAAAATAACGAAACCACTATCGCAGAATACAGGAATGGAAACAATCCAGCCCATAAGCATCAATGCCAGCTGTGGATGCTTCTCACCGACGCAGCGGATAACCACATCTGCCAGGCGGATAGCAGCACCAGTTTTCTCCAGAATAAGTCCGATTAATGCACCTAAAATAATTACAATACCAATGCTAGAGAAAATACCTGAGAAACCAGAACCGATGATACCAGGAATCTTTGCCAGTGGCAGGCCAACAACCACAGCCAGCAGCAGGGAAACTCCCATTAAAGATAAAAACGGATGGACGTTGAACTTTGAAATAGCCACAATCATAATGATGATAGCTAAACAAAAGACAACCAGAAGTGGAATACCAGTCATAAATATAACCCCCTTAAACCCTTTTTATTATCAGATAAATAATATTTATCCTCTTTCTTAATTATAACAGTATGCAAAATTTTACAATATATTACGTAATACATATTAATTTTTAATTTAGTGTTACGCAGGACATTTTTATTGGTATTTTCGCATATAAAAAAGCCCCAGCGCGTAAAGGGAGTTGCGCCAGGGCCAAGGGGTAAGCAATTTTAAATTATAAATATTTATCCAGCATAGCCATGAAGCTTTCTATAACAATTGGCTTTGCCAGATGATCGTTCATGCCAGCATCCAGAGCATCCTGCTTATCCTGGGCAAAGGCATTAGCTGTCATAGCCACAATAGGAATAGAAGCACGCTTTGGACATTCCATGTGACGGATGGCGTGGGTAGCCTTATAGCCATTCATGTTTGGCATCTGGATATCCATGAGAATCAAATCATAATAGCCAGGTTCAGCCTTTTGCAGCATATCCACACACTCTATGCCATCAGCTGCTCTGTCAACCTCCAGGTCATACCAGTGCAATAGCTCCATGGCAATTTCTGCATTCAGGTCATTATCCTCAGCCAGTAGAATGCGCTTGCCAGCAAACCTGCTGGTATCAATTTTAGCTTTAGTCTGTTCAGGCTCTGCCATGCTCTTATCGGCAATACGGTGCGGAATGGTTACCGTAAAGGTAGAACCCTGCCCCAGCTTGCTTTCTACATGAATGCTGCCCTCCATCAATTCCACCAGGCGCTTCACAATATGCATCCCCAGGCCAGTACCCTCTATGGTATTGCCTTCAGAATTATGCTCCCGAACGAAGGCCTCAAAGAGCACCTTCTGGAACTCCTCAGACATGCCAATGCCAGTGTCAGCCACTGAGGTTTCCACATAAACATAGCCATCTCTGTCACAAGGCAATTCCCGGCAGGTAATGGTGATAGTACCACCCTCTGGGGTGTATTTATAGGCATTAGACAAGATATTCAGGAATATTTCCTTCAGCTTAACCGTATCGCAATACAGATACTTTTCCTTGAAATCTAGATGATTATTAAAGGTAATGTTCTTTTTACAGATTATATCTGAATATATTCCAATAACTTCCTGGGCAACAGACTCAGACTCCACAGGAACTTCATCTAAAACTGATTTGCCACTTTCAATGCGGGCCATTTCCAGCACATTATTAATCAAGGACAAGAGGAAATTGCCAGAGGATTTGATTTTTTCGATGTAATCCAGGCATTTTTCAGCATCTCCGAAATTTCTTCCCAGCAGTTCTGTATAGCCTAAAATTGCATTCATAGGCGTGCGGATATCATGGGACATGTTAAAGAGGAATGTACTCTTGGCCTCACTGGCTGCATCGGCCTTCTCACGGGCTATCTGCAGATCCTGCTGGGCCTTCTCTAAAGCAGCATTTGCTTTCTGGGCTGCCGCCAGGGCTTCAGCCTTTTTAGTCAGTTCATCCTTATCTGTAATAAAGCTCCAGAACTCCTGGCTGCCATCCAGATTAGTAATGAGACGGCCCTTTTCCTCAACAGTTTTCCAGGAGCCATCCTTGCAGCGGGCTTTATAGGTCATGGTGAACATTTCACCCTTATCCACCATGCGGTCTGCTTCCGGCAGCTGTGGCCTTACTTCATCAATATCTACCAGACCAGCCATATTGCCACCGCCAGCCCGGATCATCTCCATAGGGGAACTGTAGCCAAGCATTTCTGCCAGCTGCTTTGATACATAATTAATAGTAAGGAGCTTGTCCCGCTGGCCTCTTTTAAAGCCGCCATGTATGCCTTCTGACATAGTACGGACACGCATATTCATGAGCTTCTGCTCTGTCTGCAGATTGCTGACAGCTTCCTGCAAAGCCTTCTCCTGCATGCGCTCCCTGCGAATCAGTTCATCTACATTACGGGTGCCAACAACAGCAATATTACCGCTGCCCCCCTGTACGAAAGCCACCCTGGCTTCCAGGAACATGGACTGGCCATTTTTGATTTTTTCATAAATAAAAGAATAATCCTTAGAATGTTCCTGCAGATACTCCAGGGAAAGCTTCTCCCTGAATTCAGCCACATTATGCTGAGCTACAAATTCATCAGCATAATATTCCAGCCCCTGAGACCAGCTATCAGCAAATTTAACAAAGCTATCAGCTATATCCGGACCATCATCACCAGCTGCTCTATGGTAGCTGACCTTGTCCGACTCACAATCCACCAGCAAAACCGAGTAATACTCAGAACCCAGGCCTTCAATAATCTCCTGGTTCTGCTCCCTTACCTTTGCTTCTGCCAGCTGCTGCTGAACCTCATCATTAACATTGCGGTATGCCAGTACATACACAACATTATTAGCTGCATCTTCTGTCTTGGCAAAATTGGCCTCAAAATAGCTGCTGTAGCCTGGGTATTGCAAGCAATAGCCTACCTTATACATGTGGTCAAAATCTGCATTTGCCTGCACCGCAGCAAGACAGGTCTGCTGGCGCATTCTTTCTCTGTCATCTGGTGCCACATAGGTTTTAACATAAGCATCAACAAACTGAGTATAGCTGCCAAGAGCAGTCAGCTTTAAAATAGCCTCACGGCCAATAGCTGCATTGGTTTCTCTATATAATCTAATCTTATCTGTTACAGGATCTATGAGAAACAGACAGGTATAATCAGTACTCAGAGCTTCAATAACCCGGAACTGTTCCTGGTTTACCTTTTCATACTCCTGCTGCTTTTGTATTTTTTCACAATAAACCTGCTCTATTTGCTGAACCAGCTTATCTCTTTCTTCAATAAAGGCAGATAAATTTGTGCACACATTAAGAATAGCCAGGCGGCCATCCTCAGTCTCAATCACCTTGCCTCTGTCTACAGTCCAGAACCAGCTGCCATCCTTTTTAGGCATTCTGTACATAGTTTTGTATGCAAGTCCTGGATAATATTCAGTTCCTAAATCACTTACAACATGAGCCATGTCATCAGGGTGAATGGTATTAGCTACCATTCCCTCTATCCCTGCTGCTAACTCGTCTACGTTGTCATACCCTAGCATGTGGGCCATTTTCTCGTTGGCATAAAACAACGGGAATCCATCCTCGCAATACCCGCCGATGACACCTGAGTCCTGGTCTGCTAGCAAATCAGATATGAACTTTGAAATATTGTCACCTAAATCAGAGTTCATAGCCAATCCCTCCCATACTCTAATAAAATCGTTCAAATATTATTTCCGTAATATATAGAATAAGTTTATAGGATATGTACTGTTTGTCCTCCCAGCATATACACCAGGCAGATAGCAAAATCTCTGTGGACAACTAAGAACATTGTAGCACAATTGTCCCCCCCCACAAGACAAACAGCGGTCAAAAGCTAAATTTTGTTTTAGAAAAAAGGACATCCTATACAGAACGTCCCCCCCAGTAGACACTCGCTATAAAATTTTTTGCCGGGTATCT
>JAFPCE010000058.1 GCA_017390245.1 Selenomonadaceae bacterium | reverse complement strand
GCCACACTGCAGGCCAGGGCGTTGCCCATAAAGGTAGGTCCATGCATCAGTGCCATATTAGGATCATCACCATAAAAGCCATCATAAACCTTCTTACTAGCCACTGTAGCCGCATGTCCAATATAGCCGCCAGTTAAAGCCTTACCCAGCACGATGATATCCGGCAGCACCTCATCTGCCACAAACCTGTAGCCAGTGCGTCCAAAGCCAGTAGCCACCTCATCAAAAATCAGCAGCACACCATACTCATCACAAAGCTCTCTGGCCCGCTTTAAAAAGCTCATATCATACATCTGCATACCGCCAGCACCCTGCAAAAGCGGCTCCACTATAAAGCAGTTCAGCTTCTCATGGTACGTTTTAAAAGCCTCCTCCAGCGCTGGAATCTCCGCAGGAATATGCACTGTATACTTCTTCTCACCATAAGCCTCTAAAACAAAATGATAGTCCTCATCGTCCCCCACCTCCATGGTCTTAAAGGTATCACCATGATAAGCATGCTTTAGAGCCAGCACCATAGTCCGCTCCCGATTTCCCTGATTCATGTAGAACTGCAGCGCCATCTTCAAAGCAACCTCCACAGCCACACTGCCCGAATCAGAAAAGAAACAATAATCCAAATCCCCAGGCAGCCACTGAGCCAGCTTCTCCGACAGCCTCTTCACAGGCTCATGAGTCAGTCCCCCCAGCATCACATGGGCAAACTTATCCGCCTGCCCCTTCAGCGCCTCCGTCAGCACAGGATGATGATAACCATGAATCACACTCCACCAGGAAGACACAGAATCAATCATCTTATTATCCTTCGTATACAAATACACACCCTCCGCCTTCACAATCTCATAAGGCTCAGGCATATTCTTCATCTGCTGATAAGGATACCAAATCATACAACACACCTCTTTATTTCTATGCTTTTTGCATTTGGTGCCACGCAGGCCAGCAGTGGCAACCCCGTCATCTCCTGGCACATCTTCACATTATCCTCTTCCATCACATCACCAGCATGGAAATTATTCATAATCAGTCCAGCCACAGGGAGACTCCTTGCCTTCATATACTCTGCCGTCATCACCACAGAATTAATAGTCCCCAGGCCTGCATCCGCCACAATCACACTAGGCAGCCCCAGCTTTTTCACTATATCCTCCAGCTGGATACGCTCAGGCTCTACAGAAATCGGACACACAATACCACCGCTGCCCTCCACGACCACAAAATCGTACTCCTGGCACAGCCTCTCAAAGCCATCCTGCACCACCTGCATCCGCACAGGATTCCCCTCTATCTGGGATGCCAGATGTGGTGACACAGCATGCTCATACACATAAGGACACATAGACTCCAGGCTCTGCTCTATGCCAGACATAGTCTTCACCTGCAGCGCATCCCCTGGTATCAGCTGGCCCGCCTCATCTCTCACATTACCGCTCATCGCAGCCTTGTAGTAGGCCACCTTTACCTCAGCCTCATGGAGGTACTTCACCAGAAGCCCTGTCACATAGGTTTTGCCAATATCCGTACCAGTACCAGTTATAAAAATTCCTTTACCCTTAAATTGAAAATCAGTCATTGCACAATTTCGCCTCGAATCCTAATTCTGCCAGAAGCTCCATATCAGTCTGCATATTTATACCAGAGGTTGTCAGCATATCACCAGAAATAGCCGCATTTGCCCCGCTGGTAAAGCACAGCCTGCCCTTATCCCCTAGCAGGCCTCTGCCGCCAGCCAGACGGATAGAAGCATCAGGAATAATAAACCGGAACAGTGCCACACACCTGGCCACCTCTTCATTGGTTAAAACCTTATTATCAGCATAAGGCGTACCAGAAATAGGATTCAGCACATTCACCGGAATGGACTTCACTCCAAGTTCTCTAGCCGTCAGCACCATATCAATCCTGTCCGCCATAGTCTCACCTAACCCCAGGATACCCCCAGAGCAGATAGACATGCCCGCCCTTTGTGCCGCCTTCAGGGTAGCAATCTTCTCCTCATAGGTATGAGTTGTACACACACTAGGGAAAAATCTGGCAGAACTCTCTAAATTACAATGCACTCTGGCAGCACCCGCAGCATGAATCTTTTTAAACTGCTCCTCACCTAAAAGGCCAAAGGACACACACACCTCGATGCCCACCTGCTCCTTGATGACACGGATGCTGTCGCAAACCTGATCCACCTCTTTATCCGAAAGCGCTCTGCCCGAAGTCACTATAGAATACCGCAGCACCCCCTGCTCCTTATTATGACGGGCGCCAGCCACCAGCTCCTCCTTGCTCAGCAGAGAATAAGTCTCAGTACACGCAGTATGGTAATGAGCACTCTGGCTGCAGTACTTGCAATCCTCAGAACAACGGCCGCACTTGCCATTCACAATGGTACAAATATCAAAGCCATTAGCACAAAACTTCTCCCGTATCTCATCAGCAGCAGCCAGAAGTTCAAAAAGAGGTGCCTCCGCCAGCTCCAGAGCCTCCTGCCGGCCAATCAGTTCACCAGCCAGCACCTTCCCCTTCAGTCTCTCCACTACACTTGCTTCACTCGTAATACACATTCACAAAACCTCTTTTTTCTAATATTTTCAGCCGAATCACTATGAAGAGCCACGGCCATATAACCTAAAACAGGTTGTGGGGAGTATTTAGAAGATTTTTTCGTAGAAAAATCTTCTCACTTAGATGCTCTTGGTACTTAGCGATTGACAAGCTTTGCGCAGTCAGAGCTTAGTTCCACTAGGCGGTAGTATAGCAAGATTTTGGTACAAAATCGTGCTCACTTTAGTTTTTCCTCAAAGCGAGAGCGTCCTGTGTAGGTTATATGCCGTGGCGAAACGACTAATCTTTTCTTATCACCTATTAACAATATTAAACAGCCTTTTATAAAGGTATGCCCCAGCGAAGCAAAGCACAATGTCCCCTGGCACCGCCAGCAAAAAGCAGTACAAAAACAATGGCCACAGCGCAATAGGCGTATCAATCACAAAATTGCAGATAAAATAGTAATACACCATACCGCCTGCATACACTATAGCCAGCCCAGTAAAATTAGCCATCAGCACCCGGCCCCAGGAAAAACCCTGCATCCCCTCCACCATACGGCCAGTCACATAACTGCCAACTATAAAGGCCAGAATATACCCAAAGCTAGGATTCAGTACATACCAGATACCGCCCCCAGCCGCAAACACCGGCAAGCCCATGAGCCCCAGCACCGTATACAGCGCCACGCTGACAGCACCCCATTTTGCCCCCAGCAAAAGTCCCGCCAGCATAGTAAACAAAAACTGCAGGGTAAAAGGCACCACCGGTACAGGAATCTTAATAAAAGCACCCGCTATAATCAGCACCGTAAAAAGGCCGCACAGCACCATGTTCCGTGTTTTCCCCACACTGTTTAACTCATTCAAACCATTACTCATTTTGTTAACCACTACTTCCCTATAAGTTAACTTTAGCATAACCCTTTTATAGTCTTTCTGTCAACTCACAATTATATATAAGTTAACTATAGGTATAAAATAAAAGGCGTCCCCAACATAGGTACGCCAGTAATTGTATATATTTTTTGAAAAAACTTTATGCCTGTTACTTGATTGCATTACAAGCATTGCTTAATAATAATCATCTCCATAACGCCCGCTATCATAATCATCATAACCGCCAGAATTGCTGTCATGTTCACAATCATCATAAGCTGCATCATTTCTATCATAGCCATTATCACAAGTATACTCATCATCCACATCATCAATATCATCAACAAATTCATCATATTCGTTCAATTCATCAAGCTCATTAAAGGCTTCATATTCGGAGCCATACTCCTGCAAGGCAGCCTCATAATAATTCCACACATCCTCATATTCCGCCCAGTACCTTTCTGCCACAGCATACCCCATAAAAGCGCACCAGGCTGCAAATTCCGGCGAAGCTATGCCCCTTCCTTTCGCTACATTACTTTGGCTCTGCCAGTCACCAGCCGATATATTCACAGTATCATGGCTATTGCCATAGCAGCCACAGCCGGGAAAAAATCCGGCACAGCTGCCTATATTCATGCAGCCTGCACATATCGGCAGCCTCCCTGCATACTGCCTGCGTACCGGCTTTCTGTCAGCCTGCCCTTTCCCCCTGGTATTCTGTTCAATCTGCTCATTATTTTTCTTCTGGTTGTCAAGTTCATTATATTTACCTTGCATACCATTCTGCATACCATTTTTCTGCAATATACTTGAAACAGTCCCCTTCCCTGAGGCAGTATTGACATTATTGGCAGCATGAATCGTATTGACAGTATCGGCATTATGAGTAGCCTGTCCTTCCGCTTTAGCCTTTGCCTTAGCCTGTATTGCATCTTTTTCCGGCTTTGCACTGCCGCCTGTCACCGCAGTCCACAGCCGCCCTAGCAATTCAAACATAACTCCTCCGCCCCTTTCACTGATATTGCACTCATCTACCAAGAAAACATCCTTCCTCATGAGAATATACTACACCTATTGCCTGCAAAAAAGAATAGATGATTTTGGTACCCACAAATTTCATGCCACGCCGCTTCAAATCCTTTGCTACTGTATCTGACAGAACAGAGCTTGCCAAGCCCCGTTCAAAGATTGCCTGCCCCGCTGTCCACTGCCAGATATAGCGATCAAAGCTGCCAAATTCCTGCTGAATAGCCATAAACACACCTGCGTTGGCAATCGCCGCCTCTATTTTCTGCCGATTGCGGACAATAGAGGTATTTGCCAGCAGCGACTGAATTTTTGCCTCATCATAGCCAGCTACCTTTGCTGCTGCAAAATTATCAAAGGCAATACGAAAATCAGCTCGCTTGTTGAGAATACACTCCCAGGACAACCCCGCCTGAAAACTTTCCAGCACCAAAAGCTCAAACAGCCTGCCATCATCATGGAGCGGCACGCCCCACTCCTCATCATGATACTGAACATAGAGCGGATTTTTTACATTGCACCAGCTGCAGCGTTTCTTTTCCATAAGATCATCCTTACTAATTGATTGAATCAGCAATGTACAAAATTATTCACTAAAATGCACATTCTCTGCCATACGAGCTAGCCAAGCCTGCAAAAAAACAGCATAACCGCTTATTCTCCCAGCCAATACCTCGGCAAAGGCTTCATCATAAGTATGAACTGTCAAATTTCTGTCATCAGACATTTGCAGGGCCAGCTTAGTTTCCTGCTCATCCAGCACCCCCAGCTCTCTGCAAGCCCTAATCACACGCCTGGGAGAAGCCGCATCTATCCCATCATGAACACGCAAATAATCTTTGGCGCACTTCCAAACCAGCTCATAGGAAAATTCAAATCTCTGTATGAGGGCATCACGCTCTATCTCCGTATAATCCTTC
>JAFPCE010000057.1 GCA_017390245.1 Selenomonadaceae bacterium | reverse complement strand
GCCTTCTTAGCAGCCTTAGCAATGCCCTTCTCGCGCAAGTAGTCAATAGCCTTGTCCTTGTCGCCTTCGCACTCAACAAGAGCCTTCTTGCAGTCCATCATACCTGCGCCAGTAATCTCGCGCAATTCCTTAACTAATGCAGCAGTAATCTGTGCCATTATGTATTTCCTCCTAATTATAAAAAATAGGGATAAGGGATAGCCCCTTACCCCTCTGTTTTTCAAATATTGAGTAAGAATTACTCAGCAGCCTCGGTAGCCTCAATCTCCTCAGCAGCCTGACCCTGACGGCCCTCAATGATAGCGTCAGCAATCTTGCCAGTCAGAAGACGTACTGCACGGATTGCATCATCGTTACCAGGGATAGGGAAATCAATCTCATCTGGATCACAGTTAGTATCGATAATAGCAACGATAGGAATGTTCAGCTTGTGTGCCTCTGCAACAGCGATGCGCTCCTTGCGAGGGTCAACGATGAACAATGCACCTGGGAGCTTATCCATGTCCTTGATGCCGCCGAGATACTTCTCAAGCTTCTCCATCTCGTTCTTTAAGCCCTGAGCCTCTTTCTTGGTAAGAACCTCGAAAGTACCGTCAGCCTGCATAGCCTCCAGCTCCTTCAAGCGGTTGATACGCTTCTGGATGGTCTGGAAGTTAGTGAGCATGCCGCCTAACCAGCGCTCGTTTACGAAGTACTGCTCAGCCTTCTCAGCCTCAGCCTTAATAGCCTCCTGAGCCTGCTTCTTAGTACCTACGAATAATACGGACTTACCTTCCTCAGCAATGCTGCGAACGAAGTTGTAAGCCTCTTCTGCCTTCTTAACGGTCTTCTGCAAATCGATAATGTAGATGCCGTTACGCTCGGTGAAGATGTACTTAGCCATCTTAGGGTTCCATCTTCTGGTCTGATGTCCGAAATGAACACCAGCTTCTAATAACTGTTTCATAGAAACAACTGCCATAATTGGTGCACCTCCTGTTTTTTTACCTCCGCCAGTCTCATCCTTTGTTAAACCTCTTGGGCACAGTCCAAATATCAACTGACGTGCGTTTTTCTTATTACACCGTTTTACATAGTAACATATAGACGATTTCTTTGCAATGATTTTTTTATTTTTGTGTCAAAATAAAACTGCCTGGTTTGATTTCTTTGCTAGCCTCAATCCTTATCCTTATGCCCAGCTCTTTTTCTATGCCGGAGAAAAACCTGCTTAAAGATAATTCATTGGCTGCCTGGCTGTGCATCTGCAAATGGTATCCATCACTGCAGTGCTTTCTTTTCTCAATGCGGCGTATTTCACGGCAGATTTTCACCCCTAAGGTTTCAGCTGAAAGCACATTACCTGTTCCCTGGCACACAGGACACGTCTCATGGAGAAAATGCTCCAGATTGTGGCGGGATTTTTTCCTGGTAATTTCCACTAACCCCAGAGCTGTAATATCCAGCACATTTGTCTTAACCCTGTCAGTTTGTGCCAGCTCCCTGAGCTTATTTAACAATCCTTCCTTGTGGCTTTCTTTTGCCATATCAATGAAATCAATGATAATCATGCCGCCAATATCCCTGAGCCGCAGCTGCTTCATGATTTCCTCAGCAGCCTCAAGGTTTAAGGCATAGGCTGTATCTGCCAGATTAATATCACCAACGAAGCTGCCAGTGTTTACATCAATAACAGTTAATGCCTCTGTTTTATCAATAACCAGAAAACCGCCAGATTTCAGTTCCACATTACGTTCTTCCAGCCTGGCCAGCTCATCTGTAATGCCATATTCTTTAAAAATATTGCTGCCCTCATAATAGTGGATACGCTGCACCCATTCAGGTGTTATGTCCTGCACCAATGCTGCAACCTGCTGGTAAACCT
>JAFPCE010000056.1 GCA_017390245.1 Selenomonadaceae bacterium | reverse complement strand
TTTGCTCTAAATCGCAAATTCTGAGCATATCTGCTCTGTTTTCTGAAAAGCTTTTCTACATTTTTTTGTAAAAAAACGACCTCCAGGGCATGTCCCAGAGGCCAATTTTTCCATCTTATGATTTTATTCCTTTACAATATAAGGATTGTACTTTCTTTCTGTTGCCATGTCGCTGGCTGGGCCGTGGCCTGGGTATACCTTGGCTGCGTCTGCTACTGCCTGCAGGCGGTAATTCACAGAATCCATCAGCTCTTCATAGCTGCCCCCTGGCAAATCAGTTCTGCCTACCTCTCTGGCAAATAGTGTATCACCGCTGAAGAGGCAGCCACCGCCATAGAAGCACACGCCCCCCTTAGTATGGCCAGGAGTATGAATAACCCTGAGGCTGGATTTGCCGAAGTTCACCACATCCCCATCCTTCAAAATGATTTCTGCCGGACGCTTTTTCCCTGCAGTGTGCATGTACTTTGACAGATTTTCTGCACTGTCATCCAGCATGGAGGCATCATCACCATGAATAGCAAAAGGCACCTTTAATTCATCCCTGAGATAGTCTATCTCGCCAATGTGATCCCAGTGGCCATGAGTGTTTATCAATAGCTTCACATCTATCTGGGTATCCTTTACATAGTCTAGGATTTTCTCACCATCATCACCAGCATCAATGATAACGCCTTCACCAGTGGCATCATCCTTTAAAACATAACAATTTTCCTCAATAGGACCTACTACCAGAGTTTTTACAGAAAAGCTCATTTCATTCTCCTTAATTTCAGGCCAGACATAGAAAACACTCTGCCTGGCCTGGATTTTCTCTATATATTACTTAAATCAGTACGCTTTCATCTTGGCAATTGGATTGCCAAAGCTTTCCGCTTATCATCATAAAATCAGCGTCCGTTGCTGTTATTATCCACAGTTGTTGCCATAGCACGGCTGACGCTGTACACATCTTTTAAGCGGCGGATTTTGGTCATAATCATGGAAACCTGGGAGGCAGTCCGGACATCCAGCCCCATAACCACAATGGAGGTCTTGTCATTTTTATTGGTCTTGGCATTAACAGAGGTAACATTCAGCTTCATTTCCACTGGTACAGCCAGGATGGATGTAAGCATAGCTGGGCGGTCAGCACAGCTGATTTCGATTTCCACATTGTAGTTTTTGTCCAGACCCACATCCCAGTTAACCTCAATAACACGGGTGGTATCACCATCGTCAGCCAGTACATTTGGACAGTCTGCCCTATGGACAGATACGCCTCTGCCCTTGGTGATATAACCTGTAATAGGGTCACCAGGGATTGGGTTACAGCAACGTGCCAGACGTACCAGCATGCCTGCTTCACCTTCTACCAGGATACCATGGCTGGCCTTGGACTTTCTGACATTATTTGGCTTAAACTTCTCCAGCATTTCCGAAACATCTGGCGGAGTAGCCTCCTTAATTTCCTTCTTATGATGCTCTATGAGCTTGGCAATGACACCGTTAACAGTAACACCACCGTAGCCTATAGCTGCCAGCAGATCCTCATCGCTGTTGATATTAAACCGCAGGCACACAGAATTCAGCCATTCATCCCGCAGCAAATCCTTTGGCTCATAGCCCAGGCGCTTTGCTTCCTTCTCCAGCAGCTCACGGCCACGCAGCACATTTTCCTCACGTTTAACCTTTTTAAACCAGGAACGTATCTTGGTACGGGTTTCAGCTGCAGCCACGATATTCAGCCAGTCACGGCTTGGTCCGTTGTTACTCTTATTGGTAATAATGGAAACCAGGTCACCATTTTTCAGCTTGTACTCCAGTGGCACAATCTTGCCGTTAACCTTAGCGCCAACGCAGTGGTTGCCAACCTCAGTATGAATGCGGTAAGCAAAGTCAATAGGCACAGAGCCCTTTGGCAAATCGATAACATCGCCATTTGGGGTAAAGACAAATACCTCATCAGAGAAAATATCCATCTTCAGTGCTTCCAGATACTCACCCGGGTCGTTTACATCGTGCTGGAGGTTAACCATCTGCCGCAGCCAGGAAATCTTCTTTTCGTAGTCATTGCCAGCACCTACACTGCGGCCTGCCTCCTTGTACTTCCAATGGGCAGCAACACCGTACTCAGACACCTTGTGCATGGCAAAGGTGCGAATCTGAATCTCCAGAGGATAACCACGGGTCATAACCGTTGTATGCAGTGACTGGTAGCCATTGGACTTCGGCATGGCAATATAGTCCTTGAAACGGCCTGGAATAGGCTTCCACATAGCATGAATAACACCTAAAACAGCATAGCAGTCCTTCACATTATGCACCAGTACACGAACAGCAGATAAATCATAAATCTCACTTAAATCCTTGTGATCCCGCTTCATCTTGCGGTAAATGCTGTAAAAATGCTTAGCACGTCCACTGATATCGGCCTTAACACCGCTTCTGATGAGCTTGGTGTGAATCTGCAATATGGCATCCTCGATAAACCGCTGACGTTCCTGGCGCTTCTGGCTTACCTTGTCCACTAAATCATAGTAAAACTCTGGCTCAAGGTAGCGCAGGCACAAATCCTCCAGCTCCCATTTGATATTGCTGATACCAAGGCGGTTAGCTAAAGGCGCATATACCTCAATGGTTTCCCTGGCAATGCGCTGCTGCTTTTCTTCCTTTACGAAC
>JAFPCE010000055.1 GCA_017390245.1 Selenomonadaceae bacterium | reverse complement strand
GGAAGACCAGATTACTAAGTGGGAGGAAAAGGCCAAGAGCGGTCTCCTCCGCCATGATTCCACTGTCCGCAGCCTGGTTAGCGCTATGCGTGAATCCATCTACACTCCTGTAGATGCAGTAGATTGCAAGTACAATTCCCTGTCTGCTATTGGTATTACTACCACCGGTGTCCAGGGCCATATTACCCTGAACGAGGACAAGCTGAACAAGGCACTGGCAGAAGATCCAGACTGCGTATACCAGCTCTTTGCTTCTGATCAGGACAGCACCTATATTGAGGGTTCTACTAACAAAAACACCATTACCAATTCCCAGCGGAAGCTGGATTATTCCAACACTGGTGTGGCTAACCGCCTGTACAATGTCATGACGGATTATGCTTCCAAGATTTCTGATCTGGCAGGTACCACCAAGGATGCTGACGATCAGAGCTATCTGGGCAAGTCCATTACTAATCTGACCAGCAAGATGGATTTGTTTAAGACTCAGATGACTGCCTATGAAAAGACGCTGTACAAGAAGTACGATGCTATGGAAGTGGCGTTGTCCAAGATGGGGGCACAGCTGGGTTATTTAGGTATAGAGTAAGGGTATAAAGGATATACCTGTAACGGAGGAAATTTATGATTAATAATGCAGCAGAGGCCTATAAGCGGCAGCAGGTTATGACTGCCACACCTGAGGCGCTGACATTAATGCTTTATAACGGTGCTCTGCGCTTCATGAAGGAAGGTATGGACGCTATGGAGAAGAAGGATTACGAGCAGTGTAATACTTCCCTCCAGAAGGCCCAGAAAATCATCATGGAGTTTCAGGCAACCTTAAAGATGGAGTATGAGATTTCCCATCAGCTGATGCCACTGTATGACTATGTGTACAATTCTTTAGTAGAGGCTAATATGAAGAGCAATCCTGCCAAGGTGCAGGAGTCTATTGACCTCATTAAGGAACTGAGGGATGCCTGGGCAGAGGCTATGAAGAAGGCAAGACAGGAAAGAGGTGCTTCCTGATGGAGGTACCAATTACTGCAGCTGCACCTAGGTTTTCCGAGCAGGAGCTGTGGCTGCGCTATTTAGGAGTCACCAAGGAACTGATGAAGGCTATTGATATGGAAGATATTGATACCTTTTTGCAGCTGGTGGACCAGAGGCAGGCATTGCTGGAAAAAATCCAGGCTATTCCAGAAAATGAAGCACTTTTTAGCAAATCTGAGGCAGGCATGGCCCTGAAGCGGGAAATCAAGCCTATGGATATGCAGATTATCTTCAAGGGCAGAACCTGGCTGAATAAAGCCAAAAACCACACTAATACTGTCCGCAGCTACGATGTAAGCTACAGCGCCACTGGCAATATGTTTAACGGCGAGTATTGATGGCAGGCTCAAAAGCATAAGTTTTGGGAGCGTCTTTTGCAGGCGCTCCTTTTATTTTATTTTTAATAAAAAATTTTTTAAATTGCTTAAGGAAGACTATTTATTTCTCGATAATTTTGGTGTAGGATAATAAAGGCTGGAATCACAGTGGCTAGCAACTGTGAAGAAAGTCTTTAGATTAATAATTATTTATTTTTCATCTCCATGGCAAGGAAGCCTAGGAGAGGTAAAACCAAGGAGGAAATTTATTATGGCAATGGTAGTTAAAAACAACATGTCCGCTCTTTCTACTCTGAACACTCTGAACAAGAACACTAACGCTTTGTCCAAGAGCTTGCAGAAGGTATCTTCCGGTATGAAGATCAACAGCGCTGCTGATGATGCTTCCGGCTATGCAATCTCCGAGAGAATGCGTGTACAGATTCGTTCCCTGGATCAGGCAAACAGCAATGCTCAGAACGGCGGCTCCATGATGAAGGTTGCTGAAGGTGCTGTAAGCTCCACTGTTGAGATCTTAAAGACCTTGAAGGAGAAGGCAGTTAACGCAGCCAACGACACCAACACTGATGCTGACCGTGCAACTATCCAGAAGGAATTGGATCAGTCCATCGACCAGATCAACGACAACGCAAACGTTACATTCAATGGCCAGTACTTAGTAGATGGTTCTAAGAACAAGCAGACCACTGCTACTACTACTATGATGACTAACACCAGCTTGTCCACTGCTACTACTTCTGCTACTAAGTTAACTGATTTAGCAGCTCGTAACGGTGACAACTTGAACATCCACAGCACTGATACTATTACTGTATCCTATGTTAAGGATGGCAAGACCTACAGCTCCAGCGTTCAGGTTAGCACCAATACTTTACAGGAAGTTGTTAATAAGCTTGGTAAGCATAAAGAAGGTGCTACTGAAGTTATTGACCTGAAGATGGGCAGCTATACCAGTGTTATTACCGCAAAGGATGGCTCTGGCAACACTGTATATACCGCTTCCGGCTTAAACGGTGTAACTGTTGAGGCAGCTAAGGCTGGTGTTACCAGTCAGATTGCAGGCTTCACTATTTCCATCACTGATAACAAGGGTAACGTTAATAAGTCCGCTAATGCTGCTTTGGATGCATTTGATGAGTCTCTCCGCGCTGCTAACAAGTCCGCTGATAACTCCATCGTTCTCCAGATTGGCACCAAGGCTAACCAGAGCATTAAGGTTGGCTTAACTGACATGAAGGCTACTGCTCTTGGTCTCCAGGGTAAGGATGGCAGCACTCTGTCCGTAGGTACTCAGGTTAAGGCTAATGCAGCAATCAACGTTCTTGATTCTGCAATCCAGAAGGCTCTCGACCAGCAGACCACTATTGGTTCCATCGAGTCCCGTCTCGAGTACACTCAGTCCAACTTAACCACTGCAAGCGAGAACGTAACTTCCGCAGAGTCCACTATCCGCGATGCAGACATGGCTAAGGAAATGATGAACTACACTAAGAACAATGTTCTGATGCAGGCTGCACAGTCCATGCTGGCTCAGGCTAACCAGAGCAGCTCCAATGTTCTCAGCTTACTTCAGTAATTTCTGAGTGACAGGGTCTAAGTTCTAATTAAAAACTAAGCTTTTTGGGAGGCGTCTCTTCTGAGACGCCTCTTTTTTTATGCTCAAGATGCTGTGCCCTGGTTTCATTTATTTAACTTAATCCTTTAGTGTAACGATATATTAAATGGATAAGTAGGTTTCTAGTGATGCTTCATTTCGCCACGACATATAACCTACACAGGACGCTCTCGCTTTGAGGAGAAACTAAGGCGAGCACGATTTTGTCCCAAAATCTTGCTAAATCCCTGCCTAGTGGAACTAAGCTCTGACTGCGCTTTGCTTGTCAGTCGCTAAGTACCAAGGCTCTCCACAACCTGTTTAAGGTTATATGCTCGTGGCTCTTCATGAGGTATCGGCTATTTTTGATACAGACCATATTAAAGTATAGTAAGAGCAGTAGGGATTATGAGGATAGATGAATGAAAATTTCTGCGTGTTATATAGTGAAAAATGAAGAGAAGACTCTGGGGCGGTCTCTGGAGAGTATCCGGGGGCAGGTGGATGAGATTATTGTGGTGGATACGGGATCAGAGGATAGGACCATGGCTGTGGCGAAAGAGTATGGTGCTATGGTGTATCAGCAGCCTTGGGAGCAGGATTTTGCTAAGGTGCGGAATTTTGCTTTGTCTAAGGCTGATGGTGACTGGCTGATACTGCTGGATGGTGACGAGTATTTTACAGCAGAGACCTGCCAGAATATCCGCAGTTTACTGGAGCATAACAGCCAGTTTGATGGCTTTGTCATTAAGCTGGTAAATATAAATATAGATAATAGCCAATCTGGTAATGTTGCTGGCGAAGCCACAGGTGAGGTTATTGACAGTTTGTACCAGCTGCGCATAGTGAAGAATCAGCCAGGCCTTGCTTATGTAGGCAGGATACATGAGGAGCTGCGGCTGCAGGGAAAGGCTATAGGGAATCTGGCAAAGGTACCGCCACAGCAGCTGGAAATCTATCATACAGGTTATAGCCAGGAAAACTTAGTGGCAAAGGGACAGCGTAATCTGGCTATTCTCCAGGCAGAAATAGCAGCAGGACGGCCAGAGCAGGAGCTGTACCGCTATCTTTTTGAGTGCTATAACGGCATGGGCAACTATATGATGGCAGAGCACTATGCCTGGCTGGATGTTGCATTACCCCGGCAGAAAATTACCTATGGCAGCCAGTGCTACCGTTATCTTTTAAAGCTTTTAGCCAGCAAAAAGGATATGGCCAGCGCTCAGAAACGTTTGAAATTAGCCGGGGAGACTGTAGCAAAGTACCCGGAGGTGCCAGACTTTCACGCAGAATATGGAGCAGCCTTGGCATGGTGGTACCGCTACAGTGAAGCAGCGGAGGAATTGCAGGAGGCTGCTAAGCTATATCAGAATTACAACGGCTTAGAACCATGCCTCTTAGATGATACTGCCATAGCCTCTATCCAGCAGGAGGCTGGGAAAATGGCACAGCTGGCCCAGCAGGCAGAAGCTTTAAAAATATCAGCCTGTGTTATTGTCAGAAATGAAGGGGCCAATATAAAGGCATGGCTGGATAATGCCAGTGTCTACGCAGATGAAATCATCCTGGCAGATACAGGCTCACAGGATAATACTATAGCCATAGCCCAGGACTGGGCTGCAGCTAGTGCTGACAGACAGGGAAAATTAAATATATATCATTACCAGTGGCAGGATGATTTTGCAGCAGCGAAAAACTTTGCTCTGGCAAAAGCCCCTGGGGACTGGATTATTTTCCTGGATGCAGATGAAACCTTTGCAGAACCTAAAAGTGTGAGAGGCTATTTAGCAGCTATAACAGACAGGCAGGAACAGCTGGTGATGCTGCCTATGGAGCATATTGACAAGGATAATCACAACAGAGTCATCAGCACCACCAATCTGGCGCGGGCCTTGAGAAACCATCTAGGCTTAAAATACATAGGGAAAATCCATGAGCAGCTTAGCCTTAATGGCAGGGATGATCAGGGTATCAGCTATCAGCTGGCAGATTACCGCCTGACTATTGAGCATACTGGCTACAGCCAGAGCATTGTGAAAAGCAAGCTGAGACGTAATTTACAGCTTCTGGATAAAGCCATTAGTGAAAGCAGTGAGCCGCAGAAATACTATTATTACCTGGCAGACTGTTTCTTTGGCTTAGGCCAGTATCAGTATGCTCTGGACAATGCCCTGCTGGCTATCCAGTCAGATTACCAGCCTATAGGACAGCAGGGGGATATGTATTACCTGGCGCTGCAATCTATGGAGGAGCTGGAATACAGCTATGAAGATATGCTGGCGGTGGCAGAAGCAGGCAAGGCAGCAGTTAGCATCTTGCCAGATTTCTACGGCTATGCCGGACTGATTTACCAGGCTATGGGAAATACAGCTGCGGCTAAAGAAAATTTCCTCAGGGCTTTGGCAATGGACGATGAAAAAAAACAACTGCAGTCTGTCAGCGCTGAGTCCACCCACTTCCAACAGCTGTGGCCAAGGGTTATGTGTGGTCTGGCCCAGTGCAGAATGGCTGGAAATGACAAGGACGCTGCCAGAGCATGTTATTTTGCAGTTTTGCAGGAAAATAAATGGCAGGAAAAGGCACTGGCAGGGTATTTAGATACCTATGATATAGGGGAAACCATGCCAGAAGCAGTCATAGATAATTTAAAAAAACTATATTTTGTAGATGGCAATGAAGTGAAGAAGCTGCAGGAGATAATGGCTCTGCAGGGATTTTATCCGTGGAGCAAGGCTATAGGCGAAGTGGCAGGCATGAACCAGATGACAGGACCTGCTGCTAAGTGGTATAACCAGCTGGCAGATGGAAAGCCAGACGGCAAGGAAAAGCAGGAGACAGATTATTCTGGTGAATTGCAGTATCTCTTAAATCAGCAGAAAATCCTTTTTGCAGCATTGTTAAGCGCTCAAGTGGATTTTACTGCAGCTATGTACAAGCAGCAGCTGCAGCTATTAACACCAGGGATGCAGGCCATAGTGCTGGTTTATCATAATTCTATAGCACAGGGAGAAAGCCAGCTTAAGCCACAGCAGTGGTCAGATTACCAGGCTATGCTGCCAGCAGTGCTTAGAACCAATAACAAGGCAGTGCAGGCAAACTATATCAGTTTGCTGGAGCCTATGGCAGATGAGCAGAAGCTGCAGGTAGTCAAAACATTGCTGGAAATGGATAAGCCTGATAAGATGGACCTGGTGGTGAATATTTACGGCATGGTAACACCAGAAGTAATAGAGACAAATAAAGATTACTGGTCTACCTGCGGCAAGCTGTTTTACCAGCAAGGCCATAGCCAGCAGGCGCTGGACTGCTTTGCTAAGGCAAAGTCCCTGGGCTATAGTGGCAGGGATATAGAGACTTTTACAGGCTGGTGCCATGAGGATTTACACTAATGAAGATACATAATTTAAACATTAAAATATCTGCCTGTGTCATTGTAAAAAATGAAGCAGAAAATCTGCCACTATGGCTGGAAAAAATGAGCCAGCTGGCAGATGAAATGATTGTGGTGGATACAGGCTCAGAGGATAATACCAAAGAGTTGGCAGTGGCTGCAGGGGCGCAGGTTTATGATTACCAGTGGCAGGATGATTTTGCAGCAGCCAAAAATTATGCCATTAGCAAGGCCAAAGGTGACTGGATTTTATTTCTAGACGCTGATGAGTATTTTGATGAAAAAAGCTGCCATAAATTGTCCCAAG
>JAFPCE010000054.1 GCA_017390245.1 Selenomonadaceae bacterium | reverse complement strand
ATATATTGAAGAACCTGAATGGCTCTCAAAATTATCCATGTAATGGAATTTCAGATTTTGTTTCGCACAAGTCTTGTTTGTTTATATTCTGCATCCGCATGGCGGACACAGAATCCAACATCTGGCTTGAAATCATGTGTGCATGATTTCTTATTGCATTGTTTAGTTTTCAAGGAACACTGCCTTCTCAGCATCTAGGACTTTCGTCTATATGCTTTCGTGAGTCAGCTTGTTTATAATACCTTTTTTCTAACCTTTTGTCAAGCACTTTTTAAAAATATTTTTAAAAGTTTTTCAACGGCTTCAAGGCAAGAAAAAATGGTGGGCAGGGATGGATTCGAACCATCGTAGCCTACGGCGACGGATTTACAGTCCGTTCCCTTTAACCACTCGGGCACCTACCCACAAAAAATGGTGACCCAGGAGGGACTCGAACCCCCGACCCTTTGATTCGTAGTCAAATACTCTAATCCAGCTGAGCTACTGAGTCATGTTAAATGTGGTTATTCAGTTTGCTACCAAGAAATGGTGGGCCCACCAGGACTTGAACCTGGGACCGACCGGTTATGAGCCGGTTGCTCTAACCAACTGAGCTATAGGCCCATGACTTTGGATAGAAAATCTCGCACGGCACAAGCAATGCGAGACTCGCAAACATAGTATGGAGCGGAAAACGAGACTCGAACTCGCGACCCCCACCTTGGCAAGGTGATGCTCTACCAACTGAGCTATTTCCGCATGTTATGGTTATTTATTTCAGCCCTCTGTGCGACTGACAGATGTTATTGTACTTATTTTCCCATTTCTTGTCAACACTTTTTGAAAAATTTATTACAAAAAATTTATTTCCCATATTTTAACTCATAAAAACAAAAAGAGTGCCAGATAAATCCAACACTCATTTCTGATAAATACAATACAGATTTCTTTTTATTTTACTACTTCATAACCTGCATCTGCAATTACCTTAGCAAACTCATCAATAGAAATTTCTCTTGTACACTGCACTGTTGCCTGCTTGTTTTCCAAGTCTACCACCACATCAGTTACACCATCCATTGCAGCCAGTGCATCATGAGCATGCTTTTGGCAATGCTGGCACATCATGCCCTCAATCTTAATAATCTTCTCCATTTTTTCAACATCCTTTCTCTTTATAGCTTCTATTTCTGCTGGTTTTTCCTGAGAATCCCCTGCAGAAAAATCATCACTACTACAATCAGCTTTAAAGCGCTTCAGTCTTAGTGCATTCATCACTACGCATACACTGCTTAAACTCATAGCTGCTGCGCCAATCATTGGTGACAGCTTAATTCCCATTGCTGGATACAGCACTCCTGCTGCCAGAGGTATACCTATCACATTATAGATAAATGCCCAGAAAAGATTCTCTTTAATATTAAGCAAAGTACTTCTGCTTAATTCTATCATACTAACTACATCCTGCAGATCATTTTTCATCAAAACAGCGTCTGCACTATCAATAGCAATATCTGTACCTGCCCCAATGGAAATGCCCAGATTAGCGCACATTAAAGCTGGGGCATCATTAATCCCATCACCAGCCATAGCAACTTTTTTATTTTGTGCCTGAATTTCCCTTATAACTGCAGCCTTATCCCCAGGCAGCACACCAGCAATACACCTGTCCACTCCGACACGCTTTGCTACTGCCTCCGCAGTTATCTGATTATCGCCAGTAAGCATTACTACCTCCAGGCCCAGCCCTTTAAGCTTGCTAATTGCTCTTATGCTAGACTCCTTTTCCCTGTCAGCAATAGCTATAATGCCCAGAACATTCCTTTCATTGGCAAATAATAACGGTGTCTTGCCTGCCTGAGCCAGTTCCTCTAACAATGACTCCTGAGCTGCAGTATTTATCCCCTGCTCCTGCAAATATGCCTGGTTCCCTGCAAAATATTTTTCTTTATTAATAAAACCACATACACCTTTACCTGGTTCAGCTAAAAAATCTTCTGCTCTATCTGCAGTGATATTTTTCCTCTGTACCCATTCCACAACAGCGTTAGCCAGCGGGTGTTCACTAGACTGTTCCAAAGCCAGGGCAATCTCTGCCAGCTGCATTTCGCTGCCAGACTGAATTATTACATCTGTTACCTGTGGCCTGCCTTCAGTAATAGTTCCCGTTTTATCTAATACCACTGTATTTATCTGGCAGGCAGTTTCCAGTGCTTCACCAGATTTTATCAAAATACCATTTTCTGCTCCCTTGCCGATGCCCACCATAATAGCTACCGGTGTTGCCAGTCCCAGGGCACAAGGGCAGGAAATAACTAAAATAGATATAGCCATAGAAAAGGCAAACTCCACAGAAGCCCCCACAAGCAGCCATACCAGTCCGGTGGCTGCAGCAATGCCAATAACAGCAGGTACAAATATCCCTGCGATTTTATCAGCAATCTTAGCAATAGGTGCCTTGCTGGCAGAGGCTTCATCCACCAGCTGAACAATCTTCCTGATAGTTGAGTCTTCTCCTACCTGGGTCGCCCTTATCCTCAACAAGCCATTGCCATTAATAGCAGCAGATATAACCCTGTCACCCTTTGACTTTAAAACGGGCATACTTTCTCCTGTCAGAGCTGCTTCATCAACACTTGACTGGCCCTCCAGCACTATGCCGTCAGCAGGCACACTGGCACCTGGCTTAACTATAATTTCATCACCTGGCATCAGCTCCTCAGCAGGTATTTCCTGTTCTGCTCCGCTTCGCACCACAATAGCCCTCTGTGGCACTAATTTAACTATTTTCTTTAAAGCTTCACTGGTACTTCCTTTAGCTCTTGTTTCCAGATACTTGCCTACTGTAATCAGCGTAACAATCATACCAGCCGATTCAAAATACAAATTGCTGCTGTATTCCTGCACCAGCTGCCAATCGCCATGGCCCAGCCCCCAGCCAATCCGGAAAATAGCAAAACAGCCAAAGGCTGCAGCCGCCGCTGATCCCATGCCAACCAGGCTGTCCATATTAGGATTACCATGCCATAGACTTTTAAATCCATTGATATAGTATTTCCGATTTAACAGCATAATAGGTATTACCAGCAAAAGCTGCAAAAATGAAAAAGTAATGGCATTTTCTGGGCCATGAAACAATTCCCTCATCATCTCGGGCACTGGTATTCCCAAGGCAGATGCCAGCATCTGATGGCTAGCCACCACCATAATTGGCAGCAAAAAGACAATAGACCAGACTAACCGCAGACGCATTTCCTTTTCAGCCTTCAGCCCGGCATCAGCTTCAGCTGTATTTACCCTCGCTGCACCTTTGCCTTTGTCATTGCCACAGAGACTTGCACCATAACCTGCCTGTTCCACTGCTGAAACAATCTTTTTTTCATCTAATCTTGCTTCATCATAGGTTATCTGCAGGCTGTTAGTCAGCAAATTTACCGCCAGCTTTTCCACGCCTTCCAGCTTCCCGACAGCTTTTTCAACTCTGGCTGAACAAGCTGCACAGCTCATGCCAGTAACATTATATTTTTCTTTCTTCATGCTAACTCTTGTATGATGTAGTCAGAAGCAAAACATCATACTTTCCTTTCTTTTTAATATCGTGGTTTAATACATTCAGATACTGTGGACTTTTAATGTTTTTCTGTAGCTTGACTACTCGACGGGAGTGTATTGCCGCTACCTTT
>JAFPCE010000053.1 GCA_017390245.1 Selenomonadaceae bacterium | reverse complement strand
GTGAGATTTTGCAGCGCCTGCCAGATTTTCCAGCCTGCCATGTGGTATTGGCCAAGCCAGCTATAGGAGTTTCTACAGCCTGGGCTTACAAGACTTACGACAATGGCTATGATGGACAGCACCCTGATAATGCTGCCATGCTGAAAGCTATTGAGGCAGGAGATGTGCAGAAGGCCTGCGGGCTTTTGTGCAACGTGCTGGAATATGTGACTATTGGAAAGCATGAGATAATCAGCACCTACAAGGAGCTGATGCTGCAGCAGGGGGCTATGGCCAGTATGATGTCTGGCAGCGGGCCAACTGTATTTGGCCTGACACTGGATAAAGCTATTGCCGAAAAGATGGCTGAAGCCATCAGAAAGCAGGATGCAGAGGCCAGCGTACACATAGCGGAAACTGTAGCGAAGAAATAGAGGTTTGAGCATGGAAAAGAAATTAGCACCAATTAATTTAAATAGTTATCAGCCTCTGAGAGAGGTTGTTTGTGAAACCCTCCGTGATGCCATTCGCAAGGGAGTGCTAAAGCCAGGAGAGCGCCTCATGGAAATCCAGCTGGCAGAAGAGCTGGGGGTTAGCCGTACTCCAGTAAGAGAGGCTATCCGCAAGCTGGAGCTGGAGGGCTATGTTATCATGATGCCACGCCGTGGCACCTATGTGGCTAACCTGTCCATCCGTGATGTCAACGAGGTATTTGAGATTCGTACCACCCTGGATTCCCTGGCCAGCGGTCTGGCAGCAGAGCGCATCACTGATGAGGAGCTGGAAAGACTGCAGCACCTTTTAGTAGCCATTGGCGGCTACATTGAGGCCAATGATATGGACAAAATCGTTGAAACTGATATGGAGTTTCACGATTTATTGTACCAGGCAAGCCGCAATTCCCGCTTAGTGGGAATCATCTTTAATCTCCGGGAGCAGTTAACCCGCTTCAGAGCAACATCCATGTCCTTCCCAGGGCGTTTAAAGGCAACCCATGAGGAGCATTGCCGCATTGTGGATGCCATTGCCAAGGGTGATGTAAAGGCTGCCCAGGAGGCTTCTGAGTATCACATGGAACAGGCAGAGCGCACTCTCTTAACCAGCATGGAGGCTTTGAAGCAGAAGCAGGAAGGCAAATAAGATTCTTTTAAATTTAGGATAGGGAAATAAAATCAGCAGAGACCTATGGCTGTTACGTTGTGTTGTGTATTATGTGTTTATCGTATAGCTGTAGGCCTCTAAATATGTTTTGAGTATTTTGGAGGAAGAAAATGCTAGATTTAGTAACAGTAATTTTAGCAGCTGGCAAGGGGACCCGCATGAAGTCCAAGCTGCCAAAGGTACTACATAAGGCTGCAGGCAAGCCAATGCTGCAGCACGTTCTTGATGCTGCCAAGGCAGCAGGTGCCAAGCGCAATATTGTAGTAGTTGGCTTTGGCGGTGATGTGGTAAAGGAAGCCATGGGTGACCAGGCTGAGTTCGTATTCCAGACTGAGCAGCTGGGTACAGGCCATGCCGTTATGCAGGCAGCTCCTTTGTTAAAGGACGAGAAGGGCACTGTTATGGTCCTGTGCGGTGATACTCCCCTGGTAACTGGTGATTTGATTGCCAAGCTTTATGAGGGACATAAAGCAGCAGGTGCTAAGGCTACTGTTTTAACAGCTATTATGCCAGACTCCACTGGCTATGGCCGTATTCTGCGCACCGAAACCGGTGAGGTGGCAGGCATTGTGGAGCAGAAGGATGCCACTGAGGAGCAGCGCCAGATTAAGGAGGTTAACTCCGGTATTTACTGCTTTGACAGCCAGGAGCTGTTCCAGGCTTTGGAGCAGGTAGGCTGTGACAATGCTCAGGGCGAGTACTATCTGCCAGATGTACTGGGGATTTTGCGAGAGCAGGGCAAGAAAATCTGGGCTGTAGCAGCTGATGATTACGAGTCCACCTTAGGCATTAACTCCCGCGTCCAGCTGGCTGGTGCTGAGAAAATTCTCCGCCGCCGCAAAAATATTGAGCTGATGGATAATGGTGTTACCTTAATGGATCCAGACAGCACCTTTGTGGATGCTGATGTTGAGGTGGGTCCTGACACTGTTATTTATCCATTTACCTGGCTGGAGGGCAAGACTAAAATCGGCGCTAACTGCCAGATTGGTCCAAATACCCGCTTCAGCGACACTGTTATTGGCAACGAGGTTGTGGCACAGTTTACCTATGGCCATGAATGTGTTGTAGATGACGGCGTAACCATGGGCCCTTATGTACATCTGCGTCCAAACACCCATCTTTCCACCAAGGTGAAGATTGGTAACTTCGTAGAGGTGAAGAACTCCAATATTGGCGTTGGCAGCAAGCTGCCGCATCTGTCTTATATCGGTGATACTGATATGGGCTCTGGTGTTAACATGGGCTGCGGTACCATTACCGTTAACTATGACGGCAAGACTAAGTTCCGTACCACCATTGGCAACGATGCCTTTGTAGGCTGCAACACCAACTTGGTTGCACCTGTAACTGTAGGTGACGGCTCCTATATCGGTGCTGGCTCCACCATTACCAAGGATGTACCTGCCAGCGATTTAGCTATTGGCAGAGCCCGCCAGAAGAACATCACTGGCTGGGCAGACAAGCGCAAATAATGCATTTGCCATTAACCATATAATGTGGTATTTTCAGCCCCAGGGCTGTTAATATAGAGAAGAGGCAGGTTTTCCTGCAAAAAAGAAATATTTAAATGAATAGTTTGGAGGCTATCAAAACAATGAATGAAGCTGCGAAAAATTTACGACTTCTGGCTGGTAATGCCAACCCTGAGCTGGCAAAGGAAATTGCTGATCATTTAGGCATCAAGCTGATTGATGCACAGGTTGGCCATTTTAACAATGGTGAAATTCAGGTCATGATAAGTGAAAGTATTCGTGGTAAAGATATCTTTATCATTCAGCCAACCAGTCAGCCAGTTAATGACAACCTCATGGAGCTGCTGATTATGACTGATGCTTGTAAGCGTGCCAGTGCCCGTAGCGTAACTGCTGTTGTGCCTTACTACGCTTATGCACGTCAGGACCGCAAGACCCGTGGCCGTGAGCCTATTTCCGCAAAGCTTGTTGCTAACCTCATGTCTGCTGCAGGCCTGAACCGTGTAGTTACTGTTGATTTACATGCTGGCCAGATTCAGGGCTTCTTTGATATCCCTGTAGATCATCTGGCAGCTGCTCCAGCTCTGGCTGAGTACTTCCACAACCTCAACCTTACCAAGGAGGAGATGGTAGTTATTTCCCCAGATCTGGGCGGTGTAACCCGTGCCCGCAAGATGGCCGACTTACTGGATACCAGCATTGCTATTATCGAGAAGCGCCGTCCACAGCCTGGCTGTGCTGAGGTTATGAACCTCATTGGTGATGTTAAGGGCAAGACCTGCATTATGATTGACGATATGGTTGATACTGCAGGCTCTCTCTGCGAAGGTGCTAAGGCTCTCATGAAGATGGGTGCAAAGGAAGTTTATGCTTGCTGCTCCCATGGTATCTTAACTGACCCTGCTGTACAGCGCATTCAGGATTCTGCTATTAAGCAGCTGGTTATCACCAACACCATTCCATTGGATCCAAAGAAGAAGTGTGACAAGATTGTTACCATTTCCCTGGCACCAATGCTGGCAGAGTTCATTTCCTGCATTTATGAAAATGGTTCTGTAAGCAAGCTCTTCAAATAATAGATAAAATATTTGATTGTAAAGGGGCGAATTTTTCGCCTCTTTATTTTTGGAAAATTTCCGGGTAATACCCAAAGGCAGGTTATTTTTATGGAATTTGCAAAGAGAATGAACCAGTTCGGGGAAGGCGTCTTTTCCCGTCTGGCTGAAATGAGAAAAAAGCGCACTGCAGCTGGCAAAGAGGTTTTTGACCTCAGCATCGGTGCTCCAAATATTCCGCCGGCAAAGCACATTATGGAGGCTATTGCCCAGGCTGTTATGGAGCCAAAGAACTATGTCTATGCCATTACTGATACAGCAGAGCTTTTGCAGGCTGTAGCAGACTGGTATCAGCGCCGCTATGACGTGACTCTGGACAAGGACACTGAAATCTGTTCCCTGTTAGGGTCTCAGGATGGTCTGTCCCACATTGCTTTGTCTATTCTTGACCCAGGTGATGTGATGCTGGTGCCAGATCCATGCTATCCAATTTTTGCTGATGGCCCTAGAATTGCCGGAGCAGAGCTTTACTACATGCCACAGAAAAAGGAAAAGGAGTATGTTATCCAGTTAAATGAGATTCCTGAGGAAGTGGCAAAAAAAGCCAAGTTCATGCTGGTTTCTTATCCAAATAATCCAACAGCAGCTATGGCTCCAGAGTCCTTTTATCATGAGCTGGTAGCCTTTGCTAAAAAGTACGACATCATTGTGCTGCACGATAATGCCTACCGCTTCTTACCTCGCTATGGCGACCGCACCGTGGACCAAATGGTCCAAGCGGCGCGAAGTGGCAAGCAGAATATCGTCGAAGGCTGCGAGGATGGCATGACCTCTACTGAGATGGAGATCAAGCTCATCAATGTCTCGCGCTCCAGTATCCACGAGCTCCGCGAGGACTACGAAGACTACCTACATACCCACCAACTAACTCTATGGGATGCCCAGCATCCTCGATACGATCGGATGCTGGCGTTCTGCCGCGAGCATAACACCTTCGATCACTACGCTACGCTTGCTCAGCGTTTAACCGACGAAGCTCTCGCCAATATGGCGATCACCGTTT
>JAFPCE010000052.1 GCA_017390245.1 Selenomonadaceae bacterium | reverse complement strand
GGCTGATACTGCTGCCGTTAACAACCTCACCAACAGCATGGCTGGTAAGCTTAATCTCCCGCTTAAACTGGCGGCTCAGCCCCAGGGACAGCTCCTGATTCAGCTTCCTCAGCAGCAAATCTATCCGAGGTGTATATACTCCCAGCCAGTTAGTAATTTCTTTGCTGACCTGCTTGGTAACCCGCACCTCAACGTATTCCTTAAAGTCAGTGCCTTTATAGTCCTGCACCATATCCACTATATTATCTTCCAGCTTTTCGTGAAAATACTGCAAGGACTTATCAGTCATCTGGCATATAATATCACACTGCTCCTCTGCAAACTCCCTCAGCTTAGCCTTACTGCCTTCCTGCTGTAGCAGCATGTCATCCAGCTTTTCCTCCAGCTTTTCCAGTCTTTCGCTATCCAGCTGCTTTAAGCTAAGCTCTGCCTGCAGCTGGCTCTGCAGTGTCATCAGTAGCTGTTTAAATACGTGATTGTACCTCTGGAGCTTCATTTCTCCCACATGACCGCCAGACAAAAGCTCCTGCAGGCCCTTTTCCATAGCATTATAGCCAGAAGCCTGCAATTTACCTGCGTCATCTCTGATCCGGGCCTCCATAGCCTGTTTCGAGCACATAGGATAAAGCTTGATTTCTCCTAATTGATGCTGGTCTGCCAGAGCCTTGTTAATACGCCTTTTTATAGCCTGCAGTACTTCCTCTGGCTCTTCCTCATCTGGGTCAATATGGTCAAATTTATTGGCCACAAAGATAATATCCCTGATACCTTGAGGCAGTACCTGCTTTTTCAGAAATTCCAGCTCAGTTTTCTTTAATGGTGAAGCTGCATCCAGCAGGAAAATAATAGCGTTGGCCTTGGGCAGATAGCCATAGGTAATATCCACCCGCTGCTGGTCCATGTCCTCCACACCTGGAGTATCTATCAGAGCCACCCTGTTCTGCAGAAACTCTGCGGGGTAGCCTATTTCAATATGGGAAATCCTGCTAAAATCCATTTCCCTGTTGCTAGCAGAAAACATGGTGAGATAGCTCATATCTGCCTGCCCCTGCTCCTCATTGCCATCCTGGTAAACCACCTTCACATAAGGTGTTTCACTATAAACCAGCTTGTTAATGCAGGCAGTCTCCTGCAGTACATTCATAGGAATCAGCTCTGTGCCCAGCAAGGCATTCACAAAGGTAGACTTGCCACGAGAAAATTCTCCCAGTACCACTACATTGCAATAGTCATCCTGCAGCTCCTGCTGCAGCTTTGTCATAGCCTGGACTACGCTGGTATCTGGTTTGATATAAGGCTGTGTCTGCAGGCTTTGCAGTCTCTCAGTTATAGTCTCCTTTGTCAGCATACTTTCACCTCATTTTGTAACGCAGTAATAATGGCACTAGACTCCTGCAGCTGCAGGATTTTCTCCTCATACACCTGCTTTTCCCTGTCATAATTTTCAGATAAACGCTGCTTTTCCTGGGATAATTTTTCTTTCTCCTCTTCAAGCATCTTAGCTATCCAATTAAGTATTTTTACAGTATCATCATACTTTTTGCCACAGTCATCTATAAATATCTTAAATCTATCATCGCACCTGGCAGCCAGCTGTACTAACTGCTCACGATGATTATTGTTATCCTGTATAGCCTGATTTAAACGAGCTCTGCGACCACTGAAATCAAATATAGGTTCGCCACCAAAGAGCCCGGAATTCTTATAATCGCTATGGAGATAACTTATATGCTCATCTTCTTTCTCTAGCGCATTATTATCATCTATAGCCTGCTGGGCCATATTACGCCAGTCCTGGTAATCCATGGCTAACTTGTGATAGGCCTCCTCCATATATGATAAATTGTCTAAATACTGCCTGCCTTTAGGCAAAGTTTCTACTATAGGACCAAAATCATCACAACTCATAGGTATTTTTATACCAATACGTCCCAACTGCATATTATCCTTAAATGCTTCTTCTAGATTTGCCGGTTCATGATTAGCTATACTTTTCAACTTGGCTTCATACATATTACAGGCTCTTGTTATCTTATTTATTTCCTGTGCCACAGCATCGATTTTCCCCTGCAGCTCCGCCATGGCCTGGTCGTGATTACCACTGAAAAATGCTTTCTGCACATCCAGCTTCTGCTTCTGGTTTTCCAGCTCTGCCAAAGTGTCCCGGACATATTCCTCCACCTTGCTATGCAGTGCCTGCAGCTTCAGCTCCTCACTGCACCAGCGCAGCTGCTTTTCCCAGTACTGCTGGAAATCCTGCCAGCCACATTCCTGCAAACGCTGCTGATTATCCTCAGCCATAGCCTGGGCAGCCTCCTTAGCTGATACTCCCAGCACCGTCTGTACACTGTCTCCCAGACGCCTGCGGATATTGTCCAGCACCTCCTCCACAGACTCCTCTTCCTCGTCAATGGTATCAATGCGGTTTACTATAGCTATAGGCTTCAGCCTCTCACCTAAGGTCTCTATTTCTGCCATCTCAGTGCGGGAGACAGGCTTTTCCACGCTAAATACCCACAGCACCACATCAGCCTTGTGCTGGAACTGAGTAGTACTTTCCACTCGCTTATCACCATGATCGTTGAGGCCTGGGGTATCTACCAAGGTAATCTGTTTCAGCAGTTCATTGGGATAAGCCACCTCCACGTAATCCAGGCTATCCCGCAGGGCTTTATAGCTGTCATCACCTTCAGCAGTGATATTTGTCAGCTGGCCAAAGTCGTACTCCTCCTGCCTGCCATCTCTGTAATGCAGGGTTACTGCCCTTTCCTCGCCATACTTCAGCATAGATACCACCGCAGTAGCTGGCGTTGCATCTGTCTTTAAAATGCTATCTCCCAGCAAGGTGTTAATAAAGGTAGATTTGCCAGTTTTAAACTCCCCCATAACCACTACCAGCAAAGGCTGCTCTGCATCCTGTACCATTTGCCACAGCTTCACAGCCTGTTCCTGCAGCAGGTTCTGCTTATAGAGTGCACTAGAAGCCTTTTTCATGGCCAGCTTCAGCCGTTCTGCCGGAGTTTTGGCCTCGGCACTATCCTCTGCATAACCGCTTATTTGCTGCTCTATATCAGCTAACGCGCTATTTGCCTCATTATTTTTATATTTAAATTTTATCAGCAGCACTATTACTGCCAAAACACCTGCTATTATCCCAATAGTCCGCAAGTCATCCCCTGACATTACCCTTCACCTCTGCCAAATCTTTCCCAAGTATTTCTGAAATCTTTCTTACAAGGCCTCCGCCTGTCTCTGTATGTTTGTCAGCTTATCACTATGAGCCTGCAGCTCCTGCCGCTGGCGGTTTTCATCATCCTGAGCCCTATTTTTCTCCTCTAGGAGCTGCTGGAGATTATCCTCTATGGTATCCAATTGTCCCTGTATCAAATTGCTGATGTTGGCCACGGTATTGCGGAGACGGTACTCCAATTGCTCCTTGAACCTAGACTCCTGCTCAGGAATAATATCATCATAGCGCTTTTTCACTGCCCTGCTGGCCTGAGTAACAAAGTCCGCCCGGCGGTAGCGGTTAAACTGCTCCTTGATAAAGCCACCGCCAAATATAGCTGCTGGAATGGCAATAATCGGTGCATGTACTGCCAGAATCAGTCCTCCTAACAGCAAGCCGCCACCTGCCAGGATAGAATCATTGGTATTAATATCCCCCAAATCCAGGGCTACCTCTGCAGCAGGCAGATTACTATCCACTGGCACCAGGGATCTGCAGCCAGACAGCAAATCTTCTGTCATAAATATCTTTTTCAGCTTTTCCCTGACATTGTCCAGTTCATCATTTAAATATCTGTTCAAATCCCTGTTGATTTCCTGCTCATGCTCCTGCTGCAAAGGCGCAATCTCCGCCTCTACAGACCTGGCCAGGGCATCACCATTCATAGGGCCATCATACATATTTACATTCATAGCAGCCTTGCGGGAAATATTCTCCAGACCACGGCGGTATTTATGGGCATAACTGCCAGCAGACAGCTCCAGGGAGCGGCGGAACATTTCAAACACCCGGCTGCTCTGCTGCCTGGACCTCTGGATTTTCGGCTTAATCACTTCAATCTGACGCTTCAGCTCTGCAGATGACTGGCCAATATTTGCCAATTTCAAAGCAATAGAACCAGTCTGAAGCTCCCTGGCCAGAGACACCAGTCGGCTGACATATTTACCCAGCTTAAACTGAGCCCGTTCCTGCACCAGATACTGGGCCAATGCAGCTTCAAAGTTCTCAAAGCCAGTCTCGGCCATAGTATCTGGCACTATGCCCTTTACCTCTTCCCCAGCAGCCCTGCGACGATAGTTTAAAGCCAGCTTGGCACTAACCATATAAATACGTGGATTAGGCACGATTTTCCCCAGCTGCTCCCTGGCTGTAGCCATGACGCGCTGCTCTTCATCCTCATTTTCTAAAGCATCCTTGCGGTTTACCACAAAAAACACCTTCTGAATATCATTTTTGCAGATACGCTCCCGCAAGAAATCCAGCTCGGATTTGCTGGCAATCTGGGTAGCATTCAGCAGCATAATCGCTGCATCAGCCTGAGGAATAAACTTAAAGGTTATCTCCTCCCGTGCCTGGTCCAAGTCATTAGTACCTGGGGTATCTACCAGCTCAATGCCATTACGGCAGATATCCAGAGGATAACGAATCTCCGCATACTCTATGCTGGCCGCCCGGTTACAGGCCTCCTGATACTCCGCCAGGTCCTCCTCACTATCACCCAGGCACTCAGCCGCCGTAATAGCCTTAAAGGCCTTTTCATCTATAGACTCAGGACTGCTGCCATCACGCTTGTGCAGGATATACTCAGGCGTCTGGCCATAGGTAATGCGGTTAATGATAGTGGTAGTAGGATTGGACTTAGCAGGCAGCACCCGCTTTCCCAGCATGGCATTAATAAAAGTAGACTTTCCCCGGGAAAACTCTCCCACAACCACCAGATTAAAGCCATCCTGCAGCAAAGCCTGCTTCGCCGCCTCAGCCTTCTGGGCAATACCATCACTCCCCAGCTGCTGTGCCACCAGCTTAACACCATCATACAAATCCGCCAGCTTTTGCCGCTTCGCCAAATACTCCTGCATATCCATTGCCATAAACTCCTTTTGTGCTAAATATCCATATAAATTTATTAAGTATATTTTACCAACAATGGTAGTGTAATTTATTTTGTGTAAACTTCTTGGATTGATGAAAAAATCCTTGAGTAATTTTATTACTAATATAATGAGAGGGGCAAGCTGGTATGCTTAACCAGCCTGTCCCTTTTTTATTTTTCTATCATGAAATCTGCGACATGTCAAGTAGCCCTTGCTTCAGGGCTGCTTTTTTCTTTGAAATTTTGTAGCAGAATTACATAATATCTTCTGGGGAGATACGGCCTTCAAAGTAAATATACAACTGATCTAGCGTTTGTCCCCAATCCCAGGCCTTGCCAGTCCATTTTTCAGTTGCTTCGGACATAGCAAGGTATAGAATTTTGAATAAAGCATCGTCTGTAGGAAAAACTGACTTTGCCTTAGTTACCTTGCGAAGCTGGCGATTAAAGTTTTCAATGGCATTAGTGGTATAGATAAGCCTGCGTATTTCAGGTGGGTACTTAAAATATACAGAAAGCTGTGGCCAGTTATTACGCCAGGAAGTGACAGAAGCTGGATATTTTGCACCCCACTTATCTTCTAGTGCATCCAATGCCACGACAGCCATTTCTTCCGTATCAGCTTTATAAACCAGCTTTAAATCTTTGACAAATTCCTTTCTATCCTTGTAAGAAATGAACTTTGTAGAATATCTAATCTGGTGTACTATGCAGCGCTGAACCTCTGCCTTAGGAAATACTGCCTGAATAGCGTCTACAAAGCCAGTGAGACCGTCCACTGAAACAATCATAATATCCTCAGTACCACGGTTTTTTATTTCATTGAGGACACCCAGCCAATATTTGGCACTTTCATTGCCACCAATCCACATACCAAGAACTTCCTTTTGTCCGGTTACTCTTATACCAATAGCTACATATACAGCCTTCTTAACAGTACGGTTGTCCTCACGTACATTGAAATGTACGGCATCCATATATACAATGGCATATTTACGCTCTAAAGGCCTATTTTGCCATTCTCTGGCAATTGGCAGTATCCTGTCAGTCATATGGGAAATCATTTCAGCAGAGGCATCTACTCCGTAGACATCCTGCAAATGCTTAGAAATATCTCTGGTAGTCATTCCTTTGGCATACATGGATAAAACCTGGTCTTCAATAGTAGAGATATCCGTCTGATGTTTTTTGACAATTTGAGGTTCAAATTCACCATTTCTATCACGTGGAATGTCTAGCTCTATAGGTCCCATAGAAGAAGTGACTGTCTTAGCACTGTAACCATTGCGGCTGTCTTCTGTTTCCTTGTTACGGTAATCGTACTTAGAATAACCTAAATGTTCATCCATTTCTGACTCAAGCATATCTTGCAGAGTCTCTCCTAGTAAGTCCTTAAGCATATTCTGCACATCCTGTGCATCCTTGGGTTGGTAGTGTTCCAGCAATCCTTTAATAAAAGACCGTTTTTCTGGATCCATTCTTCTTCTTGCCATAAAAATATCCTCCTAGATTGTAGTTTTATTTTAACATCAATCCAAGAGGATAAGTCTTCCATTTTAGGTTTACACAAAATTATTTACAGTCTCTCGGCCTCACCAATATAAACAGACTCACTGCCATCGTCTTCTTTGCAAAACAAGAAATAAACACCAGCCTGCGTGATATCGTCACGGCTACATGAAGCCACCTCAATACGTGGAATTTTCAGCGCTTTGCCATTCCAGTTGGAAAGTTCAGCTGTTATAAGGCTATCTGCTGTTCCATTTACTAAGAACAATTCTATAGATTTTCCGTATGCCATAGTTGCCTCCTGCGTAAATTACTTGGTCACCATATCGAGAAGAGTCTTATAGCTATCAACAACGTCGTAAACTACCTCACCATTGCTGATGGCCTTAAAGTGTTCTCTTGAACAGTTAATCTTTGATTCTTAGATTAATCGAAGCTGCATTGAATTCATGGAACCCTTTGTCTCCGCAACAAAGTAGATGTGCTTAACAGTTC
>JAFPCE010000006.1 GCA_017390245.1 Selenomonadaceae bacterium | reverse complement strand
CGTAAGGGCAAGGCACCTCTGCTCATCGTTGAGAAGCAGTATGGTGTTGAGACCGTTCTCCGTGAGGCTTTTGATATCGTTGCTCCTAAGGCAATGAGCGAGGCTCTCCAGCAGGAGGACATGGATCTAGTTACCAGACCTGAGATTGACGTTGTTACTTTAGAAAAGGGTAAGGATGTTGTTTTCAAGGCTACTGCTACTAAGAAGCCTGAGGTTAAGCTGGGCGAGTACAAGGGTCTCAAGGTAGAGGTTACCAAGGACGTAGTTGATGACAATGCTATTCAGGAGCAGTTAGTACGCATGTTAGACCGTCAGGCTGACATGGTTGACGCTGAAGAGGGCGCTGCTGTTGAGAAGGATGACTTCATTACTTTAGATTTCAAGGGCTTTGTTGACGGCGAGGCATTTGCTGGCGGCGAGAGCAAGGATTATCCTTTACAGGTTGGTTCTAATAGCTTTATCCCAGGCTTTGAGGATCAGCTTATCGGTGCTACTATTGGCAACGAGATTAAGGTTAATGTTAAGTTCCCTGAGGAGTATCATTCTGAGGAGCTTAAGGGCAAGGATGCTGTATTTGAGTGCACTGTTAAGAGCATCAAGAAGAAGGTTCTGCCTGAGCTGAATGACGACTTCGCTAAGAAGGCAAGCACCTTCCAGACTCTTGATGAGTTAAAGGCTGACATTAAGTCCAACCTGGAGAAGTCCGCTGAGGCTAAGGCTGAGTCTGCTAAGCGTGAGGCTGCTATCAAGCAGGCTGCTGACAATGCAGAGGTTGATGTACCAGAGGTTATGGTTGAGAACCGCGTAAGCGCTATGATCCAGCAGATGGCTCTTTCTCTCCAGCAGCAGGGCATGAGCCTGGAGATGTACTTACAGTACACCAACAGCGACATGGCTAAGCTCCGTGAGAACTACAAGGAGACCGCAGCTACTAACGTTAAGGTTGATCTGATGCTTGAGGCTGTTGCTAAGGCTGAGGGTATCAAGGTTGAGGCTGAGGATCTTGACGAGCAGGTTAATGCTATGGCTGCTACCTATGGTGCAACTCCAGCACAGGTTAGACAGATTATTGCTGAGCAGGGCCGTCTTGGCGAGCTCACTGGCAGCGTACTCCGCAGCAAGACTGCTAAGTTCATTGTTGACAGCGTAGCTGAGTAAGATTTTTATATGTTTAATGCTTTTGGGGATGCACTATACATCCCCAAGAGTTGTTTTTGAGGTGATTATATGAGTTATGTTCCTATGGTTGTAGAGCAGACTGGTCAGGGCGAGCGCGCTTATGATATCTACTCTAGATTGTTGAAGGATCGTATCATATTCCTTGGTGGCAGCATCGATGATGCAGTAGCTAACACTGTTGTAGCCCAGCTGCTTTTCTTAGAGGCTGAGGATCCAGACAAGGATATTTACCTGTATATTAATAGCCCAGGCGGTGTAGTTACCGCTGGTATGGCTATTTATGATACTATGCAGTATATTAAGCCAGATGTATCTACTATCTGCATTGGCCAGGCTGCCAGCATGGGCGCGCTTTTGCTCACCGCTGGTGCTAAGGGCAAGCGCTGTGCGCTGCCTAATGCCAGAATTATGATTCACCAGCCATTGGGTGGTGCTCAGGGCCAGTCTACTGATGTTCAGATTCAGGCTAAGGAATTGCTCCGCATCCGCCACATGATTAATGACATGCTGGTTGAGCATACTGGCCAGTCTTTAGAGACTGTAGACAGAGATACAGAGCGTGATAATTTCATGAGTGCCCAGGAGGCTGTTGCCTATGGGCTGATTGACAAGGTGGTTACCCGTCCCAATGAGGCCAAGGCAGAGCAGGCCGGGGAGTAAGGAGGTCATCCTATGAGTTATAAGGATAACGATGATGGTTTAGTGTGCTCCTTTTGTGGCAAAAGACAGGATGTAGTCCGCAAGCTGGTGGCTGGTCCTGGCGTGTATATTTGTGACGAGTGTATTGACCTGTGCAATGAGATTATTGCTGAAGATGTACAGAGTGCTGAGGAAGAGGCTAAGGAAGGCTTGCCAAAGCCAAAGGAAATCAAGGCAATTCTTGACCAGTATGTCATTGGCCAGGATGAAGCGAAAAAGTCTCTGGCTGTAGCTGTGTACAATCATTATAAAAGAATTAATTCCACTAAATCTCCTGCCAGTGATATTAAGCTGCAGAAGTCCAATATTTTGATGCTTGGCCCTACTGGTAGCGGTAAAACCCTGCTGGCACAGACCTTAGCTGAGATATTAAAGGTACCATTTGCTGTGGCAGATGCTACTACCTTGACTGAAGCAGGTTATGTAGGCGAGGATGTAGAAAACATTCTGCTGAAGCTGATTCAGGCTGCTGATTTTGATATTGAGCAGGCTGAGCGGGGTATCATCTATATTGATGAGATTGATAAAATTGCCCGCAAGGGTGAAAATGTGTCTATCACCCGTGATGTTTCTGGTGAAGGAGTACAGCAGGCGCTGCTGAAGATTCTGGAGGGTACTGTGGCTTCTGTTCCACCTCAGGGCGGACGCAAGCATCCCCATCAGGAGCTTTTGCAGATTGATACCACCAATATTCTCTTTATCTGTGGTGGTGCCTTTGCTGGCATTGAAAAGATTATTAACAAGCGTATTGGTACTAAGAATATGGGCTTTGGAGCAGTGATTTCTTCCAAGCAGGACCCTGATTTAGGGGCTATATTAAAGAAGCTGGCTCCAGATGATCTGATGAAGAGCGGGTTAATTCCTGAGTTTATTGGCCGTCTGCCTGTAGTAGCAACCTTAGATCCATTAGCTGAGGATGATCTGGTAGCAATATTGACCAAGCCAAAGAACGCTTTGGTAAAACAGTATAAACATTTGTTAGATTTAGATGGCGTAAAGCTGTCCTTTGATGATGAGGCATTGCGTGCTATTGCCAAGGAAGCAATCAAGCGCAAGACTGGTGCCCGCGGACTTCGCTCTATTATTGAAGAGATTATGAAAAACGTTATGTATGAGATACCTTCTATTGAGGGAGTATCAGGCTGCAGGGTGACTAAGGATGTAGTACTGGACAAGAAGGATCCAGTATTAAGCTATGGCAAGGCTGCCAGCGCTAAACAAGAAGAGACTGCCTAAGGGCTCTTGCAAGAATGTGTATAGACGTTGCCATTAGGCGGCGTCTATATTTATATACGGAGGTGTTCAGCCTATGAGCGATAATGATAATATTGAAACTTTACCGCTGCTGCCACTGCGTGGCATGGTGGTTTTTCCATATATGATGGTTAATCTGGATGCAGGCCGGGAAATGTCTGTAGCTGCTGTGGAAGAAGCTATGCTGAATGACAGCAGAATCCTGCTGGTGGCTCAGCAGGATGCAGACGTTAATAATCCTGAGCTGCAGGACCTGTATCAGGTAGGTACTGTTTGTGAAATCAAGCACATGCAGCGCATGCCTGGCGGTATGGTGCGCCTGCTGGTGGAAGGCATTCAGCGTGCCAGCATCAGAAGCATTAACAAGGACAGGGACTGCTGGCAGGCAGAGGTTCTCACCTATGAGGACGATTTTGAAGAAAACATGGACATGGAGGCACTGGTCCGTGTGGTAGTTCAGGAATTTGAAAACTGGGTTAAGGCCAGCAGGAAGATTCCAGCTGAGGCTATAGTTTCTGTTTCCATTATTTCTGATGCAGGACGTCTGGCAGATACGATTGCCGGCCACATCAATCTGAAGCTGGAGCAGCGCCAGGAGCTGTTAGAGTGCATTGATATCAAGGACAGACTGGAGCATCTCTACAGTATTCTCCGCCGTGAGCGTGATATTCTGAAGATTGAGCGCAAAATTGGGGACAGGGTGAAAAAGCAGGTAGAAAAGGTTCAGAAGGATATTTATCTCCGGGAAAAGGTTAAGGCTATTTACAAAGAGCTGGGGGATAAAAACGGCATTCAGGGTGATATTGAAAAATACCGCCAGCGCATGAAGGATGGGGATTATCCTAAAGCAGTTATAGAGACTGTGGAGAAGGAAATCAACAGACTGGAGCGCCAGCAGGGCTACATGTCCCAGGAGGCTGGTGTTATCAGTACATATATTGAAACACTGCTGGATATGCCTTGGCGTATTGCCACTGAGGATGTTAATGATATTGCCAAAGCTGAGGAAATCCTCAATGAGGATCACTATGGCTTAGAGAAGGTAAAGGAACGTATTCTGGAGTTTATGGCTGTGCGCCAGCTGACCAAGGGCCAGACAGCGCCTATTTTGTGTCTGGTAGGTCCACCAGGTGTTGGTAAGACCTCTTTAGCTACTTCTGTAGCCAGAGCTCTGGGGAGAAAGTTTGCCCGTGCTTCCTTAGGTGGTGTTCATGATGAAGCGGAAATCCGCGGTCATCGCCGTACCTATGTAGGAGCTATGCCAGGACGTATTCTGGAGGCTTTAAAGAAGACTGGCAGCTGTAACCCAGTTTTCCTTTTGGATGAAGTAGATAAGATGGGCTCTGATTACAAGGGGGACCCAACCTCTGCCTTGCTGGAGGTGCTTGACCCAGCGCAGAATTCTACCTTTAGTGACCATTATGTAGAGCTGCCATTTGATTTGTCCAAGGTGCTGTGGATTGTGACAGCTAATGATATTAACGGTATTCCACGTCCATTATTGGATCGTATGGAGGTTATTACTCTTTCCAGCTATACCTCCCAGGAGAAGCTGGAGATTGCCAAGCAGTTCCTGGTTCCTCGCCAGAGAGAGAAGCATGGTCTTCTTGCAAAGCAGCTGAAGCTGGGTGCAGGTGTACTGGACAAGCTTATCAGCGAATATACCAGAGAAGCTGGTGTCCGTGAGCTGGAGCGTGTTATTGGCAAGCTGTGCCGCAAGGTAGCACGCAAATTGGTGGAGTCTGAGGATAACAAGGTTAAAACCATCACTACCAGAAATCTTGAGGATATCCTGGGCAGAGCAAAATTCCCAGAGAAAAAGGCCAAGAGAAAGCCTGCAGTAGGCCTTTGCACTGGCATGGCCTGGACTCAGGTAGGTGGCGATACCCTGCCTACAGAGGTTAACGTATTTCCTGGTAAGGGCAAGCTTATACTGACTGGCAAGCTGGGGGATGTCATGAAGGAATCTGCCCAGGCGGCTCTTTCTTATATCCGCAGCCGTCAGAGAGTTCTGGGCCTCAAGGCTAACTTCTATGAGAAGCAGGATATTCATATTCACTTCCCAGAGGGAGCTATTCCAAAGGATGGCCCATCTGCGGGTATTACCATGGCTACTGCTATGATTTCTGCTTTAACAGGCAAGAAGGTTAGAAGCGATGTGGCCATGACTGGTGAGATTACTATCCGTGGCAACGTTCTGGCCATTGGCGGTCTGAAGGAAAAGGTCATTGCTGCCTACAGAGAGGGCATGAAGACCATTATTCTGCCAAAGGATAACGAAAGAGATATTGAGGATATTCCAGAGGAAATCCGCCAGCAGCTGGAGTTTGTTCCTGTAGAGCATCTGGACAAGGTGCTGGAAACAGCTTTGCTGCAATAAGTGTAAATTGATTAGTACAGAAATGAGGTATTTATGGCTGACAGTGTAATAATTACTCAGGGTAAGTATTTGGTTTCTGCTGTAAAAAAGGAGCAATATCCTGAGATAAAGCGCAAGGAAATAGTATTTACCGGACGTTCTAATGTAGGTAAGTCTTCCTTGATTAACTCTCTGACCCGGGTGAAAAATCTGGCCAGAGTTTCCAGCCAGCCTGGTAAGACCCAGACCATTAACTTTTATGAACTGGGGGCAAAAATTGAAAATGTGCCAGACAGGCAGGATTTTTACCTGGTGGATCTCCCTGGCTATGGTTATGCCAAGACAGGACAGGAGCGCAGGAAGGTGTGGAGCAAGTTCATTAATGAATATCTGCTGACCTCGGAAAACCTGCAGTTTGTATGCCAGCTCATAGACAGCCGTCATGCGCCTATGGCCTCTGATGTGGAAATGTTTAACTGGCTGGTGGAGCATAATATTCCTGTACTGGTTATTGCTACTAAATGTGACAAGCTGGGAACTAATGCCATGCACAAGAACATTGCCCAGATTAAGCGTACCTTAGGTGTGCCGGATTTGGATGTGCTGCCATATTCTTCTCTGAAGGGCATGGGCCGTCTGGAGCTTTTGGAGGTTATTGCTGGTGTATTAATAGGTGACCAGGAGGATTAACAGTGTTATAAGGGCTCTCAGTGCTGCTGAGGGCCTTTTTGCATAGTCAGAAAAGGATGGTGGAAAATGGCGTTATCGGATACAGACAAGAAGATTTTAAATATATTGCAGGGACGTCTGCAGCTGGTGGCACGGCCTTTTGCGGCTATAGCCCAGGAGCTGGGGCTGGAGGAGTCCTTTGTAATAGAGCGGATACAGCTGCTAAAGCAGGAGGGCTATATCAGAAAGATTGGCGCCTTCTTTAACTCTGATGAGCTGGGGTACAAGGGCTGTCTGGTGGCTTTAAAGGTGCAGGAGCAGCATTTGCCACAGGTGGCGGAGTTTATTAACAAATTTCCTGCCATTACCCACAATTATCAGCGGCAGGGGGAGTATAATCTCTGGTTTACTCTGATTACTGAGTCTGTGGCAAAGCACCAGGAGATTATGGACAGCATCAAGGCCCGGCAGGGGGTACTAGATGCCATGGAACTTAGGGCTAATCACAAATATAAGATTAATGTCCAGTTTAAGCTCAGCTGATAAAAGAAAACAGATTAAAAAATATACTATATGAGGACAGAAAAATGGAATTATCTGATATTGATAAAAAGATTATTGTGGCTATGCAGGATCAGCTGCCGGTAGTGCCAGAGCCCTTTAAGGCTGTTGCAGAAGGCATTGGCATTACAGAGGAGCTGCTTTTAAGCCGCCTGCAGGCCATGAAGGAGGCCGGCGCTTTAAGAAAGCTGGGAGCTGTGCTGCGCCATCGCCAGGTAGGTATGAAGGCCAATGTGCTGTGCGTGTGGCAGGTACCAGAGCAGCGCCTGGGTGAGGTAGCAGAGATAATGTGCAGCATCCCTGCTGTAACTCATTGCTATGACAGAAATACTGCACCAAACTGGCCATATAACTTCTATACTATGCTCCATGGTAACAGCAAGGAAGAGTGTGAAGCTATTGCAAAGGAGCTGGGGGAAAAAACAGGTATGCAAAATCGTACAATGTTGTATACTATTAAAGAATGGAAGAAAACCAGCATGAAATATTTTGCTGAGTAAAAATATTGTTGGGAGGCAAATCTTATGAATTATTCTCAGGATACACAGTGTTTAGTGGCAGGCTATACTCCAGGTAACGGTGAGCCACGCCAGATTCCTATTATCCAGTCTACAACCTTTAAGTATGATACCAGCGAGGACATGGGCAAGCTGTTTGATTTAGAGGCAGAGGGTTATTTTTATTCCCGTCTGGCAAATCCAACCTGTGACCATGTAGCAGCAAAGATTGCAGCTTTAGAGGGCGGTGCAGCAGCTATGCTGACTTCCTCTGGCCAGGCAGCCAACTTCTTTGCTATGTTTAATATCTGTGAGGCTGGTGACCACATTGTGGCATCTTCCTCTATTTATGGCGGTACCTTCAACTTAATCGAAGTTACCTTGAAAAAGATGGGCATCGAGTCTACCTTTGTTTCGCCAGATGCCACTGAAGAAGAGCTTGCAGCAGCCTTTAAGCCAAACACCAAGCTGTTATTTGGCGAGATCATTGCCAACCCAGCATTGACTGTACTGGATATTGAGAAATTTGCCAAGGCAGCTCATGAGCACGGTGTACCATTAATCGTAGATAACACCTTCCCAACACCTATTAACTGCCGTCCTATTGAATGGGGTGCAGATATTGTGACCCATTCCACTACTAAGTATATGGATGGACATGGTGCAGCCCTGGGCGGTGCTATTATCGACAGCGGTAACTTTGACTGGATGGCCCATAAAGAGAAGTTCCCAGGTCTCTGTGAGCCAGATGAGTCCTATCATGGCATTGTTTATGCAGAGCGCTTCGGCAAGGGTGCATATATCTATAAGGCTGTAGCTCAGCTCATGCGTGATTTCGGCAGCATGCAGTCTCCACAGAGCGCCTTCCTCTTAAACCTCGGCCTGGAGTCTCTCCACGTGCGCATGCCACGTCATGCAGAAAATGGCCTGGCAGTAGCAGAGTTCTTAGAGCGCCAGCCTCAGGTAAAGGCTGTTAACTATCCTGGACTGCCAAGCAACAAGTACTATGATTTAGCCAGAAAGTATCTGCCAAATGGCGCCTGCGGCGTTGTATCCTTTGAATTAGAAGGCGGCCGTGCAGCAGCAGAAAAATTCATGAAGGCCTTAAAGCTCATCAACATCGAAACCCATGTAGCAGATGCCCGCAGCTGCTGCTTAAATCCTGCCACCAGCACCCATCGCCAGATGACAGATGAACAGCTGGCAGAAGCAGGCATACCAGCAGGTCTCATCCGCGTCTCCTGCGGTCTTGAAGGCACCATGGACCTCATCAGCGACCTCAAGCAGGCTTTAGACGCAATTTAATTTAATAAATCTTAATGCTTACTGACATCCTTGACTGCCAGTAAGCATTTTTTGTTTGACTTATTGACAAATTTCCCCAATAAGCTACAATTAAGTAGACGTTAAATTATAAAAGTGGCAGAAAAAACTCCGCCATGACAAAATTTTGTTACTAATATTTCATATACTATAGGAGGTCATAAGAATGACAAAGATTAATATCTTTTCTGGTTTTTTAGGCGCAGGCAAAACTACCCTGATTCAGAAGCTGATTGCAGACGGATTTAAGGATAAAATTGCTTTAATTGAGAACGAATTTGGCGAGATTGCCATTGATGGCGGCTTCATGAAGGAAGCTGGTGTTGAGATTAAGGAACTGAACTCAGGCTGTATCTGCTGCTCTCTGGTAGGAGATTTTGAAACATCCCTGAAGCAGGTAATGGACACCTATCATCCTGAGCGCATCATCATTGAGCCATCTGGCGTCGGCAAGCTGTCTGATGTCAAGAAGGCGGTTGCTACTGTACTCAATGACGAAGTAGTTATGGATGGCAGCATTGCAGTAGTTCATGCGAAAAAGTGCAAGATGTATGCCAGAAATTATGGCGAATTCTTCATTGATCAGATTGCCCATGCTGACTGCATCGTGCTGAGCCGCAGCCAGGATGTAACAGAGAAGAAGCTGCAGGAAACTATTGATATTATCCGCCAGCACAATGCCAAGGCTCCTATCGTTACTACCCCTTGGGATAAAATCAGCGGCCAGCAGATCTTAGATGCACTGGCTCACAGCGAGCTTTTGTCTGTAGAAGAGGTAGAGGCTGAGGAGCATGAGCACCATCATCACCACCACGATCATGACCCTGAGTGCGATGATCCAGAATGCAGCTGCCATGATCACGAACATCATCATGACCATGACCATGACCATGAACATGAGCATGAGCATGAGCACCATCACGATCATGAACATGAACATCATCACCATCACGACCACGACCATGAGTGCAGCGATCCAAATTGCAGCTGTCATGACCATGACCATCACGACCACGATCATCATCATCACCATCATGCAGATGATGTATTCGGCAGCTGGGGTATGGAGACTACCAAGAAGTACACTGAGGCTGAGCTGAAGGACATTCTGGCTGAGCTGGTTAATGCTGACGAATACGGTGTAGTCCTCCGTGCTAAGGGCATCGTTATGTCTGCTAATGATGGTGAGTGGCTCCACTTCAACTATGTACCAGGTGAGAGCAGTGTAGCTGTTGGCGCAGCTGACTATACTGGCCGTTTCTGTGTAATTGGCAGCAAGCTGCAGGAGCATAGCCTGCAGGAGCTTTTTGTAGGAGAGTAATATTAATATGAGCAACAATAAACAGCCTAATGTACCTGTATACTACTTTATGGGACTTTTAGAGTCTGGCAAAACCAGCGTCATCATTGACTTCCTGTCTAACAATCAGTTTGCCAAGGCTGAGTGCAATCTGATTATCCTGGGGGAAGAGGGCGAAGAGGAGCTGGATGAAGAGCTCTTAGCTGAGAGCCATGCCAAGGTTATCACTGTAGAGGAGCAGGAGGAGCTGACAGCTGAGTTCTATCAGAGCTTAGAGGAGAAGTACCATCCTAGCAGCGTGCTGATTGAAACCAATGGCATGTGGACTGCTGGTGACTACATGAATATTCCGCTTCCTGAGAACTGGTTTGATTTTCAGAATATCGGCCTGGTTAATGCTGAGACCTTTGAGGTTTATCAGAAGAATATGAAGGACCGCTTTGTGGATTTATTCCGCTACTGCGAGCTGATTATCTTTAACCGCTGCGACCATGAAACCCGCCAGCAGGATATCCGACGCAATGTCCGGGTGGTTAACCGCCGTGCTAATGTCATCTTTGAGTCCGATTTAGAGGACTTTGTGGAGGAAGAGCCAGAGCTGCCATTCTCCATTGCCGGTGACACCATTGATTTGCATTTTGATGACTATGGTGCCTGGTTTGTAGATATGCAGGATCATCCTATGAACTATGACAAGAAGCGCATGATTTTCGATGGCTATATATGCTCCGCTTCTAAGCAGGGAAAAATTCATTACGGCGTAGGCCGTGTAGGCATGGCCTGCTGCGCCGAGGATATGATGTTCCTGGGTGTCCCTGCTACTGGTACTGCCTTTAAGCAGCTGAACCACACCAAGAACGAGCGCAAATGGGGCAAGGTTACTGGTGTTATCCATGTGAAGTGCGATGCCAATGGCGAAGTAGAAAAGCTGCAGATGAAGGTTGAGGACTTTGCGGAAAAGGAAAAGCCAGAGGATACCATCGTATACTTTAACTAAGCAATTTTAAAGCTGTTAAAGCTGACAAGCTTTTTAAGAGATTATTATATTTACAAGCATCAGCAGATATGCTTTTAAAGAGATTATTATATTTACAAGTATCATAAGATAAAGTCAGGCAGGTGATAATATGCCATTAAAGGAAAAGACAATAGCAAAGGTAAATGAAGACGTTGGTACATGGCCTTATTTAGCAGAGCTGCCACAAGATAAATACGGTTTAAGCTTTAAGAAGCTATATGAGGAGGAAGGGGATAAATACTATCTTTTTTCCTATACCAATGAGGAAAAGCACCTGGGGTTCTGGGCCTATTATCACCAGGAGACAGAGGAGTACAAGGTGAAAATCCGCATGGGCTTAACGGAGTTCTGTCTCATGCAGTACATTACTGCCAAGGCTGCTACCTTTGAGTCATTTTTGCGGCAATACATGGATGCAGATATTCATGATCTGGTAGAATACAATCCAGACACCATGAGCTATATCACAAAATCCCTGAACATAACAGAGTGGGATTACAGTGAGCATCTGCCACCAGAGGTGGAGGGCTTTAAGCTCTTCATTACGCCCCATGAGCCTAAGAGGGTTCTAAACGGTTCTTATATTGTGGCAGATTATTCGGATTTTTCCATAGAAAGTAATTTTATTATCTATTACAATGAATTCAGGTGTGAATTCTTTGGTGAAGCCAGAGTGAAAAACATCCCAGAGATGCGCTATGACTTTGACTCTAAGACCATTGAGGAGCTAGAGCAGAAGCTGGACAATCAGCTGGCCGAGCGCCTGCGGGGCATCAGAGAAAGAGCACAATAAAGAGTAAATCCATGCTATAGAGAGGAAAAATAGTATGAAGACTACTGCAGTTCGTATTCACGGTGTAAAGGATTTGCGGGTGGACAGCTTTGAGCTGCCAGAGATGCAGGATGATGAGATTCTGGCAAGGATTGCCACTGACAGCAGTGGAGGATTTCGGCAAGAGCAATAGTGCTGCAGGTAGTGCACTGCAGGCTATTGTTGAGAAGCATGGCGGCCTCTGGAGCCTGGAGGCAGAGCAGTATCTGCTGGCACATGGTGAAAATATAGAGTAAGCACTAAAAATTTTTTTATAAATATAAAAGGGCAGTCCCGCTGATTTGGCAGGATTGCCCTTTTGTGTTATCGGATATTAAATTTTGCTGCATATACTACATATATCTGCCAATAATTAGCCACTGGCCTTTATGCAGGAGCTGCTGTGACAACTGGCTTTATTCGCCGTACAGTGCCCAGCGTTCAACCTCCAGCTTTACATTCTCTGGGAATTTATCCACGTTTTCGCCCTTTACAGCCAGGCCCTTCATAATCATAGCGCCACGGCATGGCTTTCTCAGATCCTTTAAGCTGTGGCCTAAGCCGCTGCCCTGATGGGTAGCAAATGGATAAACTCGTTTTCTCAGCCAGGTGTACTTTTCCAAAAAGGTATATACAGCCATTGGCATAGTGCCCCAGTAATTTGGGAAGCCAAGATAGATTTCATCATAATCTTCAAAGTTTTCTGGCCACTCCACAAGCTCTGGACGGGCATTGTTCTGCAGGTCAGCCATAGCCTCCTTGATGCAGGTTTCATAGTCCTTGGCATAAGGGGTTTTCTGTTTGATTTCAAAGGTGTCTGCACCAATGATTTCCGATAGCATCCTTGCTACCTTGGCGGTGTTGCCCTCTTCAACGTACCGCATGGAATCCCCAAAATAATTCTCATCTGCTCTGGAATAATATACAATCAGTTTTGCCAAAGCGGTGTCCCTCCCACTAGTTAATATAAACTAGTTGTATTTTAGCATGATATTTATTATGTGCCAATAAAATTTCAT
>JAFPCE010000051.1 GCA_017390245.1 Selenomonadaceae bacterium | reverse complement strand
TAACGCTCCTCATGCTCCTTCTCAATAGCGCCAACAGCCTCAAAGAGGTTAGCAATCTTGTCAAAGCCCTCTTCTCTAGCGGTCTTAGCGAACTCTGGATACATGGAGGTCCACTCGTCGTTCTCGCCAGCAGCAGCGTCCTTCAGATTCTGGGAAGTAGTGCCAACACCGTCATGAATCAATTTATACCAAATCTTTGCATGCTCTTTCTCGTTCTTGGAGGTCTCTAAGAAGATATTCTGAATCTGTACATAGCCATCCTTCTTTGCTTGGGAAGCAAAATACTGGTACTTGGTATGAGCCTGAGACTCGCCTGCAAATGCAGCCTGCAAATTCTTAAATGTCTGTGAATCCTTTAATTCCATGAAAAACATCCTCCTTTAATATATATACACTTATTACACAAATTAGGTAACGGATAATAATTATCCATTACCTAAAGTATAGCACATTTTACCTATCTGTCAATAGTTGATTTTAAATGAGAAGGTTTTCCTATTGCGGTTACTCATTGCCCTGACTTACATATTCTTCACTGGTACAGGACCACGGGAAAGGGCAATAGTACCAGTACGGGCAATTTCAATAATCTCAAATTCCTCCAGCATTTCGCAGATAGCGTCGATTTTGCCCTGGGAACCAGTGAGCTCAATGACTACATTTTCCGGACTTACATCTACTATTTTACCACGGAATATATCTACCACGTTGCGGATATCTGCCAGATTCTTTTTGTTGGCTCTGACCTTCAGCAGTACCAGCTCCCGGATAATGGAATCCACCTTCCCCAGGTTGACGATTTTAACAACGTCAATGAGCTTGCCCAGCTGGTTAACTACCTGATCCAGCTCTCTGTCATCCTCTACAGAAACCTCAATATTAATGCGGGTAACAGAAGCCTCCTCTGTATAGCCGGCAGAAATGCTTTCAATATTGAAGGCACGGCGGCTGATTAAGCCAGAAACGTGAGTCAATACACCTGGCTTATTATCTACTAAGACTGCAAGATTATATTTTTTCATGCTTCACTGCCTCCTATTACCATATCATCCAGCTTTGCTCCTGGTGCAACCATTGGCAATACATCCTCGTTAGCTGGTACCATTACATCTATCAGCATAGGTCCCTTGCTGCTTAATGCCTGCTGCAGGCTTTCCTTCAGATCCTCCTTCTGTTTGATGCACACTGCCTGCATGCCCATGGCCTCAGCCAGCTTCACCAGATCTGTCTTGCTGTTTAAGATAGTCTGGGAATATCTCTTGCCATAGAACATTCTCTGCCACTGGGTAACCATGCCCAGCACGTGATTATGAAGCACTACGATTTTCACATCAATATCATTATCTGCTGCAGTAGCCATTTCCTGGCAATTCATCATGATACTGCCATCACCAGTAAAGAGGATAACCTGCTTGTCTGGCTGGCCCAGCTTTGCACCTAAAGCAGCTGGCAGGCCGTAGCCCATAGTGCCTAAGCCGCCGGAGGTCAGGAACTGGCGAGGCTTGCGGGCATTGTAGAACTGTGCTGCCCACATCTGATGCTGGCCTACATCTGTAACTACTACTGTATCATCATCTGCCAGCTCACTGACAGTATCAATAACCTGCTGTGGCAGAATGCAAGGTGCATCCTGGGTATAGCTGAATGGATATTTTTTATCCATATCAATAACCTGCTGCATCCAGGTACTGAATTTACTGCTGAAATTTTCGCCAGCTGCCTGGAGCTTCTGCTTAAACAGTGGCAGTGACCAGCGCAAATCACCGATAACCGGATAATCCACCAGCACATTTTTATTGATTTCAGCCTTATCTACTTCAAAGTGTACCACCTTGGCATTAGGGGCAAATTCATCCACCTTGCCGGTAACACGATCATCAAAGCGTACGCCAATGCCAATTAAGAGGTCACATTCCTGTACAGCCATGTTAGCTGCATAGGAACCGTGCATGCCTACCATGCCTAAGAATCCATCCCTGGCAGCAGGCACACAGCCTAAGCCCATGAGAGAGCTGACTACAGGAATATGGGTTTCTGCCACAATTTCCCGCAAAAGCTGGGTGGTATTGGACAGGGTAACACCGCCGCCAATGAAGATAACTGGCTTTGCTGCCTGCTTTACAGCCTCAACAACAGCATCAATTTCCTGCTCCTTGCCAGTGAAATCACCGCTGTAGCCCCGCAAATGAACATTCTCTGGATATTCATACTCAATCTGAGTGGTAAATACATCCTTAGCAATATCTATAACTACAGGACCTGGTCTGCCAGTGCTGGCAATGAAAAATGCCTCTTTGATAACTCTTGGCAGCTCGCTGGCCTTCTTCACCAGGTAATTGTGCTTGGTAATAGGAGTAGTAATGCCTACAATATCTGCCTCCTGGAAGGAATCCTTGCCGATTAAAGGATTGCCTACCTGGCCGGTAAAGCACACCAATGGAATGGAATCCATATTAGCAGTGGCAATACCAGTAATCAGATTGGTGGCACCTGGACCAGAGGTGGCGAAGCATACGCCTACCTTGCCAGTTGCCCTGGCATAGCCGTCAGCTGCATGGACAGCTCCCTGCTCATGACGGGTTAAAATATGTGGATATTTAGTTTGATATAAAGCATCATATAAATCTAAAACAGCACCACCTGGATAACCAAAGATGATGTCAACCTGTTCTCTCTTAAGGCTTTCTAATATAGCCTGTGCGCCATTCATCAGCAAGGCCTATTCCTCCCTTTTCCTCATATACGAATACACATGTATATAAATACAGACACCTGCTACTAATAATATTATTAGTGCAAAAGCCAGCAAAGTGCTGATTTTTAAGCAAATGTCATAGTTCCTCTATTATACATAATTAGCTTGTTTCTTTCAACAGCAATTAATACTTTTTGTACAAAACCTGTTTTATAATTTTATACATATAGTATTTTTTTAGTATCATTGTCCTTTAATAAAATAAACATCATTCGCTTTATGTCTATTTTATTAGTACATCTGTCTACATAAAATGTACTTTTACTAATTTATAAAGATTATTTATTTATAATCTTTACACTCTAATATCAGTGTGCTATAATCAATTCAATTTTCAGAAAGGAGACCTGTATACAATATGCATCTAACTCGTTTTGAGATCATAGGACGCCTGCTGGGCAGCTATCGCACTTATTATGATATTACTCTTTATGAAAAAGAGCATTTGCCACTCCGGGCC
>JAFPCE010000050.1 GCA_017390245.1 Selenomonadaceae bacterium | reverse complement strand
TGGTTTAGGTGGTTTTGCCGGCTTTATTTCCCCAGGCTCACCAGCATCAGCCATGGTGTCAGCACCTTTATCTGTATCTTTGGCCTGCAGCATAGCTTTAAGCTCCTGGTCATTTTCACACAAATTATCTAAAACAGATTTTGCCATTATTTTTCACCATTAACATTAAAATCTATTAATCTATCAGCAATCTGCTGTGGCAAAAGCCCGCACAGCTCCAGAAGCTCCGGACAGCTGCCCTGCTCAATGAATTCATCCTTAATGCCAAAGCGCAGCACAGGCTTGCACTGGCCTGAATCATTTAAATATTCCAGCACAGCTGAACCAAAGCCCCCAGCTAAGGCATTTTCCTCTAAAGTTACTAGCAGCTGGCCCTTCTTGGCCATTTCATCTATCAGCTCAGTATCCAGTGGCTTCACAAAGCGCATATTGCACACTGTAGTCTTGATATTCGCCTGAGCCAGTATTCTGGCAGCTTCCACAGCCTGCTTAACCATACTGCCTGCAGCCATCAGCACAATACCACTGCCATCACCAGACAGGATTTCCCCCTTGCCTATAGGAAGCTGGGTAAATTCCCCCTCCTGGATATCTCCCACAGCACTGCCACGAGGATAACGGATAGAAGCAGGGCCATTGTAGTTAACGGCTGTATACATCATGTTCCGCAGCTCACTGGCATCCTTCGGTGCCATAACCACCATGTTAGGAATATGACGCAAATAAGAATAGTCAAAAACGCCATGATGGGTTGGCCCATCATCACCTACCAGACCAGCTCTGTCAAGGCAAAGAGTAACAGGCAGCTTCTGCAGGCATATATCATGAACCCACTGGTCGTAACCACGCTGGGCAAAGGTAGAATAAAGAGCCACCACAGGATGTGCTCCTGCAGCAGCCATACCGCCAGCCATTGTTACAGCATGCTCCTCAGCGATGCCTACATCAAAAAACCGCTCTGGGAATTCCAGGGAAAATGGCTTTAAGCCTGTACCAGAAGGCATAGCCGCAGTTATAGCCACAATATCCTGGTATTTATGCCCCAGCTCCACCAGAGTCTGGCCAAAAACAGCCGAATAAGAATGCTTCGCATTTGGCTTTTTTATCAGCTGGCCATTATGCTTGTTAAACTTGCCTACGCCGTGGAAAACATTAGGATTCTCCTCAGCAGGAGCGTAGCCCTTGCCCTTACAGGTGCGGACGTGAATCAAAACAGGTTCATCTAAAAGCTTTACCTGCTGGAAAATCTCCTGCATGTACTCAATATTATGACCATCCACAGGACCGATATAGGTAAAGCCCATTTCCTCAAACCACTCACCTGCAGTAACAGCAGCCTTGACGCCATCCTTCAGGTATTCTGCAGTCTTATACACCGTAGAACCAATGTGAGGAATATTTTTGATAAATTCTTCAATATCCTTTTTAGCTTTATTAAACTGTGGTGTCAGTCTCATCTTAGAAAGATATTCTGATAAGGCACCTACATTTTTATCAATGGACATCTCGTTATCATTCAAGATAACAATTAGTTTTTTACCAGAATCACCGGCATAATTAAGGCCTTCATAAGCCTCACCGCCTGTTAAGGCACCGTCCCCGATAACAGCAATGACATTGTGCTTCTGCTGCTTCAAGTCCCTGACTACTGCCATGCCTGCAGCAGCGGAAATAGAAGTACTAGCATGTCCCACACCGAAAGCATCACAAGGATTTTCCTTACGCTTCGGAAAGCCTGTAATACCATTTTTAGTACGCAGTGTATGGAACACATCCTTGCGGCCAGTTAAAATCTTATGAGCGTAAGCCTGATGGCCCACATCCCATACCACCTTATCCTCCGCAGGATTGAACACGCTGTACATTGCCAAGGTCAAATCCACTGTACCTAAGCTTGGGGCCAGATGGCCGCCATTGTTAGCCACAGTATCTATAATCAAGCTTCTGATTTCACCAGCTAATTGCTTCAGCTGGGCAGGGGACAAACGATGCAAATCAACAGGCTGCTGAATTTCATCTAAAATATTTTCCAACTCATCTTCCCCTTTATTTCTTGCGATTAATTAAATACTGTACCAGTTCTCTCAGGAACTTCGCCTCTTCACCCATATCAGAAAGGGCATTTACAGCCCGGTCCACAGTCTTTGCAGCCAGCGCCTGGGCCTCCTCCAGGGAGGTTAAGGTCACATAAGTAGATTTATTATTGCGCTCATCACTGCCTACAGGCTTGCCAATCTCCGCTTCATCACCTATAACATCCAGAATATCATCCGTAATCTGGAAAGCCAGGCCAAAGCACTCAGCATATTCAGTAAGATCTGCCAGCTGCTTTTCGGTAGCACCGCCTAAGATAGCACCACAGCGCAGTGCTGCCCGGAACAATGCTCCGGTCTTACCCATGTGCAGCTTTCTCAGCTCCTCCATGGAGATACGCTTATCCTCAGACAGCATATCAATAACCTGACCGCCTACCATGCCATCAGGACCTGCAGCAATGCTCATTTCCTGCATAACACGCAAAAGCACCTGAGGCTCAACCCCCTGCTGGCGTCCCATAACCTCAAAGGCCTGGGTTAAGAGTGCATCACCAGCCAGTATAGCCATGGCCTCACCAAAAACCTTGTGATTAGTCAGCTTGCCCCGGCGATAGTCATCGTTATCCATAGCAGGCAAATCATCATGAATCAGAGAATAGGTATGAATCATCTCAATACCACAAGCAACCTGTACAAAATCAGTACCCTTAGCACCAACTGCATCAGCAGCTGCCATCACCAGGATAGGTCTAAGCCGCTTGCCCCCTGCAGTGAGGCTGTATTCCATAGCCTCCTGGAGCTTTGGCTCTAAAGCTGGCTTGCGCTTCAGTTCCTGTACCAGAGCCTTTTCTATCAGCTGGATACGTTCCTGCCACTGTGACTTATCCATTACCTTTCCTCCTCTATTACCAGCGGAGCTTCTTCAATGCCGGACTCATTTTCCTTGATTAACACATCAATCTGCTTTTCTGCCTTCTTCAATGCCTTGAAGCAGCTTGCTGACAGCTCCACTCCCTGGGTATAGTCAGCCATTATTTCCTCCAAGGTAGCATTGCCACCCTCCAGCTTTGCCACAATCTGCTCTAACTGGGCTAAATTTTCTTCAAAAGAAAGCTCCTTTTTCTTTGGCATGATTATACCTCCTCTATAGCAGTAACCTGTGCCGTAAACTTACCCTCGTCTAATTGCACAGTTACCATATC
>JAFPCE010000005.1 GCA_017390245.1 Selenomonadaceae bacterium | reverse complement strand
CCCTGGCCCACATGGCTGCCTGGATGAAAATTATAATAATTCCCCGGCGTATACTCCATGCGTTTTAAATCATCCGTCATAGCATTTAGGGCAAACTCCCGGATATACTCCTTCTCTGCACATGGATTCATAGTATAAGGTGCATGGGCCACCAGCTTCCCTATACCCTGCTCCTGCTGGTAAGCCAGAAACTTCGCCACATCCTCCGGCACAATCTCCTTAGCCTTCCCGCCCCTGGGATTCCTGGTAAAAAACGCAAAAACATTGCCCCCCAGAGACACCTCCTCCTTGCCCATAGCAAGATACCCCTTAGACGACGAAACATGATTACCGATATTCAGCATAAACCTTCTCCCCTAACACTTATTCTTGCCCCCATTATACCATAAAAAACAGGGCCCCTGCAGAAGCCCTGTCTCCACTCATATCCGTATCCACTTGTAGCATTTCACTGCTTACCAGATAACCGTGTCTCCCTCTTTCATGGAATCAAAGAAACCTCTGGCCTCATCAGACTTCAGGAAAGCATCCAGCTCATTTCTGGTCTTAAAGAATGTCATGCCCACATAGCCAGTTGTTGTACTGTTCTCAGAATCATACTCAAAAATCGCAAATCCCTTAATGCCATCCATTGTATACTCCCTGATCTCACCGCACATTGCGCCGCCAGCTACCTGGTCCAGTTCCTCTTTGCTTAAAAGTCTCTTATCAGTCATGATTGTTTCCCTCTTATAATAAAATATTTTAACATTTGCTTTTCGGTTATTTCCTAACCTCTTTCTGATTCTTATACGCAGAAGCGGCGAAAATATTACACAAAATATAAAAATTCTTCAAAAATTCCAGAAATACAATACCACTGCCTCTTAGCAGCCATCCCAAAGCCTGTCCCCCGTTACATGGCATTATTTCCGATGGAAGCCTAGCCCTTTAGAAGGCCACGCCAGCAGTCAGTATAATATTAGGATATGGTGTAAACTCACCAGTGCGGATAGCAAACCGGCACTTGGCAGACATTTTCTTCAGCTCCTCATGAGGCAGATATTTGCCCTCCACATCAGGCAGCTTTTCCTTGATATACTGTAAAAGCTCTGGATTGTTTTCCATGATTTCATCAGCCAGGGTATAGCCCTCTACCACAGCCTCCTCCAGCACTGCATCCATTACCTGCCGGAAGGTTGGCACACCAGCAGTCACTGCCAGATCTATGACCTGAACCCCTGGCGGAATTGGCATGCCTGCATCACCAATCATATATGTATCCTTGTGACCAAGAGCTGCAATGCAGCTAATAAGCTGTGCGTGTAAAATACCCCTTTTTTTCATACAAAATCCCCTCTCTAGATACTTAAATACAAAAAGAAGGGACTACCCGGAGGCAGTCCCTTTAATCTTACTGTAAGAAGGTAGAAGCTGCCAGATTGGTAAGTTCAGCCAGTTTTTCAGGCCATACACCAAAGAGAATAGTAGCAACTACACTTAAAACAACAGCGGCACGCATTGCGCCAGAAATAACCCATTTATCACCATCGCCCTTGCCCAGGTACATAGCCTTAGCCACCAGCAGATAGTAATAAACGGAGATCATGGACATCACGAAGCCCACAAATGCCAGCCACAAATATCCCTGATCCACTACAGCAGTGAAGAGATACAGCTTGCCAGCAAAACCAGCTGTTGGCGGAATACCTGCCATGCTCAGCAGGGAAATAGTCATAACAGCAGCCAGAACAGGAGCAGACTGAGACAGGCCGCTCATAGCATCATGACTGGTGCTGCCCTTCTTTGCCTCAACTACAGACAGTACAGCAAAAGCACCAACATTGGCAAATACATAAAGCATTGCATAGAACATTACTGCCTTCATGCCTGCTACATCTGCAGCGATGATACCCACCATCATGTAGCCCGCCTGGGCAATGGAGGAATATGCCAGCATACGCTTAACATCACGCTGCTTGATAGCCATGATATTACCAAATACCATACAGATTGCAGCCAGGAAGGAAAGAATTGGCAGCCAGTACATTCCCAGCATAGGGAATGCTACATACAGTGCTCTCATAAAAGCAGCGATGCCTGCAGCCTTAGAACCCATAGCCAGCAGTGCTGTTACAGGAGTAGGCGCACCCTGATATACATCAGGAGCCCACATGTGGAAAGGAATAATGGACAGCTTAAAGAAGAAGCCCACCATGATTAAGGTGATACCAACGATGCCTGTTGGGTAGAACAGATGCGGATTGCGGCATACCTCAAAGAACTGAATGCTGCCAACAGAACCGTACACCAGGCTGATACCATACAGCATTACAGCAGTAGATACAGAACCCACAATCAAGTACTTAACTGCAGCCTCACTGGAATCCTTAGAGCTCATTCTAGCACCTACTAAGATGTAGAAGGAAATCGTCATAAGCTCCAGGCCAATGAAGAGAGTCAGAAAATCATTGGCAGATGCCAGTACGCACATACCCAGAAGAGCCAGCATCAGGATGGCATAGAACTCACCCTTATAGCGCAGCACGCTCTGGACATAATCACTGGCAAACAGCATAGTAAAGATAACTGCCACAATAAACAGCTGCTTAAAGAACAAGGCATAGTTATCGACGATGTACAAGGTCTTGGTAAAATACCTGTCTGGAGACATGAAGCCCAGAGTAGGATCAAATGGACCAGTATACATGGTGAACATGTATAAAAGCCAAGCTGTCAAGCTGAAAATCAGCACTGCGCCAATACTCTTATGGGATTCGTTTCTAGGCAGTATCAAATCCATTACCACTGCAAAGAGTCCCAATGCCAAAATAAATATTTCAGTATTAATCACTGCAAAATTCATTATCTGACACCCCCTAAGAATGCTGGCGCATCAGCGATGCGGTCTAACAGCGGTAACAGCTGCTCAGTACCAGAACCAACCATGCCCATCAAGAGCTGTGGGAAGATACCAAAGCCAACTAAAGCAATACCCAGGATAATCAAAGGCATCATAGCAACGCCCTTGGCATCCTCAAACTTATCAAAGCGGCTATCCCTAGGGCCAAAGAGAATTTTGGCCAGCATACGCAAGGTGTAAAGTGCAGTGAAGATAATGCCAGCGATGGCAACTACTGCAAATACAGGATATACGCTAAAGGAACCTACGAAAATGGTGAACTCAGGCATAAAGCCAATGAGACCTGGCAGACCTAAGGAAGCCATACCAGCCAGCATAAAGCCAGTTGCTACTCTTGGCATCTGATGCGCCAGACCACGGAGCTCCTTGACGCTGCGCATGTGGGTACGCTCGTAAACGTAACCAATCATAGCAAAGAACAGAGCACTCATAACACCATGAGCCACCATGTTAGCTACAGCACCGCTGATGGAAACCACATTGAGAGCTGCAAAGCCTAACAGTACATAACCCATGTGAGATACCGAAGAATAACCGATTACATACTTCAAATCATGCTGAGCCAGAGCAATGTAGGCTGCATACATGACGTTAATCATAGCCAGCCCTGCAATCAATGGCCCCCAGAACTTAGCACCCAGTGGCAGCACCAGCAGGCCTAAGCGGATAAGACCATAACCGCCGATTTTCTTTAAGACACCGGCATGAATCATGGAAACTGCAGTTGGTGCACCAGCGTAACCATCTGGAGACCAGCTGTGGAATGGGAACATGGAAAGCAGAGAACCAAAGCCTAACAGCAGCAGGAAGAAGGCAAATATCTGGAAGCCTTCACTAAAGTGCCCCATGGCCGCCGCCTGGGCCAGTGCCTGCATATCAAAGGTACGCATCTCCGGAGGGAATGCCTGCAGATACAGGGCAACCACACCTACCAGCATAAAGGCAGAACCCATTAACAGGTAAATAGTCAGCTTCATACCAGCGTATTCCTTGGAAACACGCTTGGTAGAACCCCAGATAATAACCATGATGTAAATAGGAATAACCACTACCTCATAGCACAGCAGGAAGATAAATAAATCTCTTGCAATAAAGGTACCAGTAACACCTGCAATGAGAATCATCAGCAGGATATAGAATTCCTTAGGACGCTTTTCAATGCTCCAGGAGCTGAACACTGCAGCCAGGCCAATAAGCTCAGTTAAAAGCAGCATTGGCAGGGAAATACCATCTACACCTAAAGCATAATGAACACCTAAGTCCTTAATCCAAGGCACATCCTCCACAAACTGCATGCCTCCAGCACTGAGATCGTAGCTGAAGAAAGCATATACAGTTAAGAGAAGGCCTACGCTCATAGCAGTAGCACAAATAACTCGCACTGACTGAACAGATTTGGCCGATACAAAGCAAAGTAAAATTGCCGCTGCAATAGGAGCCAGAAGAACTGATGTCAATAAAGGAAAGCTAGCCATTAAAATGCACCTCCCAGCATTGCCACAATTTTACCAGCATAGAAATATCCATAAACCGCTAAAGCAATGGCACCGCAGGCAAAGATACCTGCATAGCACTGAGCCTGGCCAGTTTCCAGCGGACTCAGCAGCTTGCTGATACCGCGGACCAGAGCACCCAGGGCATTGATAATGCCATCCACAATATTTACGTCGATCCAGTACAGCACCTTGGCAACGCCATCAACGAACCATTTAATTAATGCTGCATAGATTTCATCAATATAGAATTTGTTAAAGCTGAGCTTGTAAAGGATGCCGCACTTTTCAGCGATAGCATCAGAGCTCCAGGTCTGAGCCACATAGATTTTCCAAGCTAGGCCAAAAGCGATAAGAGAAAGAATTGTAGAAGATACTGCAATTCCCAAATCAATGCCCTCAGCATGAGGCATGCCAAAGCGTACCCACTCGCCAAAGCCGCAGAGATGCCCCCAGAGGCCACTGATTACAGCCAGTACAGACAGCACAATCAGAGGAGTGCACATAAACTTGCCCACCTCATGAGCATGGTTGTAGGACTCTTCATCAGCAGGCTTAGCAAAGAATGCTACGAATAAGAGACGAGCCATATAGAAAGCAGTCATAAATGCAGTCAGAGTAGCCACTACATAGAGCGGAGTGCTGACAGCAGCTGCTGCACCTAAAATCTCATCCTTAGAGAAGAAGCCTGCAAATGGCGGAATACCGGAAATAGCCAGAACACCAATCGTCATAGCTGCAAAGGTAACTGGCATCTTCTTTCTGAGGCCGCCCATCTTGAAGATATCTGCCTCATCACGCATAGCGTGCATCACAGCACCAGCACACAGGAAGAGCAGAGCCTTGAAGAAGGCATGCGTCATCAAATGGAAGAAGGAAGCTGTTAAGCTGCCAACGCCCAGAGCCAGCATCATATAACCCAGCTGGCTGATGGTAGAATACGCCAGAATCCTCTTAATAGCATGCTGGGTAATGGCAATGCTGGCAGCAAACAGTGCTGTAAAAGCACCAATCCAGGCAATCACAGTCATTACCAGTGGCAGCTGGCTGAAGAGGAACAGGGAACGGCCTACCAGATATACACCGGCAACAACCATGGTTGCTGCATGAATCAGTGCAGATACAGGAGTAGGACCCTCCATAGCATCTGGTAGCCACACATGCAGTGGGAACTGGCCAGATTTACCAATAGGACCAACGAAGAGCAGCAGGCCGATAACAGTCAGGGTACCAGTGCCAGCAGATACGATGTAGCCAGGAATCAAGGTCTTTAACTCCAGAAAGTCTACAGTACCAAAGGTAATCTGCAGCAGCAATATACCCAGCAGCAGGCCAAAGTCACCCACACGGGTAGTCATAAAAGCCTTCTTGGCTGCTTCTCTTGCAGAAATCTTGTAATAATAGAAACCAATCAAAAGGTAAGAGCACAAACCAACTAACTCCCAGAATACATACATCTGGAGGAAGTTAACTGCCAGCACCAGTCCCAGCATAGACGCAGCAAAGAGGGACAGGAAAGCAAAGAATCTTCCGTAGCCAGGGTCTCCCTTCATATAACCACAGGAATAAATCTGAACCAGCAGGGATACGGTAGTAACAACCACCAGCATCATTGCAGTTAATGGGTCAATCAGTACACCCATGGTGATATTCACACTGCCAATGTGCAGCCATGACAGCTTTTGCACAAAAGGCGCATCCACTGTAATGCCGTTATTGACAACAGCATAGGTAACACCTGCAGCCAATGCAAAGCTGATGATGCTCATGCAGACAGCTATAAGTGCTGAAATTCTGCCATGAGAACGAGTCACCATACCGATTACCACAAAGGCAAGGGCAGGCAGCAAGGGAATCAGCCAGGCATGTTCAAGTGCAAATTCATAAAACATTTAAACTCCTCCTTATCCCTTCATATTATTCAGCTCATCAACATTGACTGTCTCTCTGTCATTGTAGATGCGGAAGGCCAGGGCAATACCAATAGCCACCTCAGCCACGCCAACAGTAATGGCAAATACAGACATCAGCTGTCCAGTAAGATCACTTACAGGCAGGAATCTGTTGAAAGCTATAAAGTTAATATTAACAGCGTTGAGCATCAGCTCCACACCCATCAGAATAGCGATAATATTTCTTCTGGATAATACGCCGTACAAGCCGATGGCAAACAGCACTGCTGCCAGCAGCAAATAATGTGTCAAGCCAACGCTCATGCTTCGCCATCTCCCTTCGCCAGAATAATCGCACCTAAGAGAGCGGATAACAAGAGTACTGCCGCAATCTCAAATGGAAGAATATAGGTGCTAAGCATCATGTCTGCCAGTCCGGAAACAGTATCAGGAGAAACGAAGCTTCCCTGTGGCAATGGCAGCATGGTAATCACCGCTCCCATCACTACTACGAAAACAGCAGCAACAATGCCAGCTCTGGTGGACTTGCTATTGACAGGATTGGATGGCAGGTTCTCACCCTTGTGGGTAAGCATGACACCCATTACTATGAGAATAGCTACACCGCCAGAATAAAGCATAAACTGCATAGCACCCAGGAAATCAGCATCTAAGCTGATATACAGGATACCAACTGCTACAAAGCAGGCAGTCATCAAAAGAGCACTATGTACCAGTCTCTTACTAGTTACAACCCCCAGGGCGGTACCGATAATGATAAGAGCTAACACATAGAAAACGATGGTACTAGCCAAATCACTCATCCTTGTTCCCCCTATCCCTTGCCTCTGCTACAGCATCGTAGATAAGATCCTCCTTGAAGTATGTTGAACCTTCATAGTTCTTATCCCAGCTCAGTGCCTTGACCGCACAAGCCTCGACGCACAGATTGCAATACATGCAGCGGCCAATGTCATGCCTATAGGCTTCCATGGTACGCTTCTGAGTTTTCTTTTCCTTATCATCAACAATCTTGACGATAGTTTCTACTTTAACATCCAAGTCCAGTGCCGCATTTGGACAGCTCATAGAGCACATCTTACAGCTGATACATTTATCAACATTCAGTACTAAATGGCCGCCACGGAAGCGTTCACCCATTGGAAGCTTTTCCTCAGGATAATATACGGTTTCCTTCTTGCCAAAGAAATGGCCCCAGGTAACCTTCAATCCTGCAATAAGTCCCTTGCCCCACATATCTGAAGCCTCCTATCACAATGCATTAACTACATAGATGCCGATACCAGTCAGCAGCAGGTTAATCAGCGCCAGTGGCAGCAGAACCTTCCAGCCGAAATTCAGCATGGTATCAATACGCAATCTTGGGAATGTCCAGCCAATCCACTGGTAAACAATTACCATAAAGAAGGCCTTTATCCAGAACCACAGCTGGGTTGGCAGGAAATCAGGACCCTGCCAGCCGCCTAAGAACAGCACGGAGGTCAGGATACCAATGGACAAAAGATTGGCGAACTCTGCCAGGAAGAACAATGCCCAGCGCATACCAGTATACTCGGTAAACGGACCGGCAATAATCTCAGACTCACCCTCAACGATGTTGAAAGGAGGTCTGTTGCTCTCTACCAGAGCAGTAGTCATGTAAATCAGGAAAGCCAGAGGCTGCAGGAAGATAAACCATACATTGCTCTGAGCTTCAACAATGGCGCTCATCTTCAGGGAACCGGTTATCATAACGATACCCAGAAGGGAAATAACCATTGGCACCTCATAAGCCAGCATCTGTGCCACAGTACGCATGCCGCCCAGCATGGAATACTTGCTGTTAGATGCGTAACCGCCCATCAAGAATGGCAGTACAGACTGGGAAGAGATAGCCAGTAACAAGAACAAACCGATATTAACGTCGGCGAAAATAACACCATCATCAAATGGGAATAAAGCATAAATCATTGCTGATGGTATAAAAATCAAGATTGGAGATAATACCCACATCCAGCGGTCAATACCCACTGGGATAATATCCTCCTTGGTCAGGAGCTTCAGCATATCAGCAGTTGACTGCAAAAGGCCCTGGGGACCAACTCGGTTTGGTCCGATACGCACCTGAATCAGTGCGCAGATACGGCGCTCGCCATAGGTAAATACCAAAGCAGATACAGCTACCAGTAAAAAGATGATAACTATACAAATGAGCGTCATAATCAAATTAACTATTAGCTCGCTGCCGATAATAGGCAGCATCATGTCCTTGAGGCCCTGGCCTGCAAGGTATAAGATTCCGTTATGCATTTTTCCACCTGCCTATCATATTAACAGTCAACCTCACCCATCAGAGGGTCAATAGTAGCAAATGCAGTTACAGCATCCGCCAGCAGCATACCCTTGCACATGTGGTCCAGAGCCTGCAGGTTAATGAAGGAAGGACGGCGGATGTGCACACGGTATGGCTTAGTTGTACCATCACTAACAATATAGAAGCCTAATTCACCACGGGTATTTTCAACTCTGTGGTAAGCCTCTCCCTTAGGCGGTTTAAACATCTTTGGCACCTTGGCCATAAATGGTCCGTCAGGCATGTTATCCATAGCCTGCTGGATAATCTTGGCACTTTCCTTGATTTCGTTGATACGAACCATATAACGGTCCCAGTTATCACCAGTAGTACCTACTGGAATATCAAAATCAAATTTATCATAGGAGCTGTATTTATCAATCTTGCGGATATCGTATTCCACGCCGCTGGCTCTCAGGTTAGGACCAGACATGCCAAAGCGCAGGGCATCCTTGCGGCTGATAATAGATGTATTCTTCATGCGTGCCTGGAAAATCTCATTGCCGGCAAAGAGCTTGTCGTACTCATCCAGCATCTGAGGCACATAATCAATAAACTCCTGAGTCAGCTTAAAGAACTCCTCCTGGGCATCAGCAGCCACACCGCCAATACGAGGATAATGGCAGGACATGCGGGCACCGCAGATAATATTAAACAAATCCAGGATTTTCTCTCTGTCTCTGAAGGCATAAATCATACCAGTAGCAGAACCTAAGTCATTGGTAAGAGAACCAATAAATACGTGATGGCTGGCAATACGGTTCAGCTCAGCACAAATAACACGGATAAACTGGGCACGCTCAGGCACCTCAATACCTGCCAGCTTCTCTACTGCCAGGCAGAAGCCCAGATTGTTGTTCATAGCAGAAACATAATCCAGCTTGTCAGTCAGCGGTACGCACTGGGCGTAGGTTTTAGACTCCATCAGCTTCTCAATGCCACGGTGCAGATAACCCATCACTGGCTTTGCTCCGGCAATATTCTCGCCATCCAGCTCCACCTGTACCTGCAATACACCATGGGTACTAGGATGCTGTGGTCCCATGTTTAAGACGAACTTTTCTGTTTGTGCCATGTCAACACCCCTCCCTGGATTTTAGGCTGCAAAGGAACAAAGTCCTTGCGCAATGGATGAGCAGGATAATCATCTGGCATCAGAATGCGGCGCATATCTGGATGATTAATGAAATCAACACCCATTAAATCATAGATTTCTCTTTCCTCAAATTCAGTACCTGGCCACACCTGGGTCATGGACTGAACCTTGGTATCCTCTTCCGGCAGCTTTACCTTGACGGTGAGCCACATATCAAAACGGCGGGAATACAGGATATATACCATTTCAATATATTCCTTATAATCTACAGCAGTGATATTGGCCATGCGGTCAAAAGCCCAGATAGAATTCTCCTTCAGGCGGTGCATTAAAGGCAAAAGCTCGTCTGCACTGACATAAAGCTTCGGCTCTTTCTCCTCAGCATCAAACTCCACACTAGGAAATTCAGTCTGCAGCTGCTGAAAATATTTCAAATCAAAATATATTCCCATATTACTCCACCTTCTCCGCTACAGGCTCTCCATCAGTCATTTCCCGCAGGGCCTGACGGCTCTTTTCCCTGGCCTCTTCACTGCCAGCAGCCAGCTCAGGATGCTGGATACGCTTCTTCAGCTTCAGCATAGCATCAATCAAGGCCTCTGGACGAGGAGGACAGCCTGGCAAATAAACATCAACAGGCATAATCTGATCCAGACCGGTAACAACGGAATAGGAATCAGAGAAAGGACCGCCGCCGATATTGCAGTTGCCCATAGCAATAACATACTTAGGCTCTGGCATCTCCTCATAGAGACGAATCAAAGGAGGAGTCATTTTCCAGGTCAGTGTACCTGCTACAATCAGCAAATCAGACTGACGAGGGCAGGAACGGAAAACCTCATAACCAAAGCGGGCTAAATCAAAACGAGAAGCAGCTGCGCACATCATCTCGATGGAACAGCATGCCAGACCAGAGGACAGCGGCCAGATGGAATTGGCCTTGCCCCACTTAAACAATGCATCTACGCTGGTAACAATAACATTGTCCTTCAGCATAGGTGGCACTACATCTACTATTTCCATGTCAGGGCTCCCTTCTTCCAGGCATACCAAAGGCCAATAGCCAGAATGCCCACAAATACCAGCATTTCACACAGAGCAAACAGCCCCAGCTGACTGTACTTCACTGCCCAAGGATATAAGAAAACAGTTTCTACATCAAAGAGCAGAAATACCAGTGCATACATGAAATAGCCGATATGGAATCTAACCTGTGTTTTGCCTATGGTATCAACACCGCACTCATACGGTATCCTTTTCTCCCTGGTAGGCTGCCGAGGCTGAAGCAACGGTGCCACAATCAGCGGAAAAACAGGGAATGCAAAGGCTAACACAAACATGATTCCCAATCCTGCATAACCATCCATATATATACCCCCCTACTTAAAATACACCATATTTAATAATTTATAATTATATTAATAGCAGACTGTAATAATAAAATAATATTATGCTACTATAAATACAGATAATGCTAGTATAAGGATAATTATATCCAATGTCAAATGCCAACTATAACCAAAATTTTATATGGCAGAAAATTACAGCCATTACTATAAAAAAAGGGATACGGATATTACCGTATCCCATGCTTATCCTCAGGTACACCGCCACTGCTGTAGTGGTATCTCATAGTACTTAACCCGCGATAAATAGTGGTAAGGTCAACATCGTCACCATTTGCTTCCATATATTTGTCCAGCTTGCACTTCACCCTCTGCAAAGCATTGTCAATAGACTTTACATGACGGCCAAGCTCCTGGGAGATTTCCTGGTATGATTTGCCATCTAAATATGACATCAGTACCTTCCACTCCAGTTCGCTTAATATATCCTCCATCTTGGCTTCTATATCTGCAAACTCTTCATGACTGATGACCAATTCCTCTGGATCAGTCACCTTCACACCTGATAATACATCCAAAAGGGTACGATCTGATTCCTCATCATATATTG
>JAFPCE010000004.1 GCA_017390245.1 Selenomonadaceae bacterium | reverse complement strand
TAATTTTTCTATTCTTCTTCTGATATGTCTTTTGTCGGTTTCCAGCTGTTTTTCGCCGGGGCCTCGTGTACCGATACCGCCGCCCAGACGGGAAAGTGAACGGCCGATACCCATAAGACGGGGGAGACGATAGCGTAGCTGAGCTAATTCAACCTGCAGCTTGCCGGCACTAGACCGTGCTCTCTGGGCAAAGATATCCAGTATCAGGGTGGTTCTGTCTATAACCCTGAGGCCCGTTAAAAGCTCCAGATTCCGCTGCTGGGATGGTGACAGCTCCTCATCCATGATGAGCAGATTAGCCTCTAGCTCCTGCGCCAGCATGCATATTTCATCCACCTTGCCCCTTCCCAGGAAAAAGGCATTGTCCGGCCTTTCCTTGCGCTGCATCACCTGAGCTGCTACCACAGCACCGGCAGTTTCGGCCAATCCCTTTAGCTCTGCTAAGGATTCCTCAATGCTCCAGCCGTTTTTGCTGTGGAGATCCACCCCTGCTAAAATAGCCCGCTCCTGTTTATCCTCAGTTTCCTTTAACTGGTTGCTGGCCAGCTCCTTGTTAATAAGCCTTGCCAGCTGTATGAGGTTAAACCTTAAAATATCCCTTAAAGGCAGCTCCTGGGTACTTCTGACGCTGTAATTGCCAGCTTCATTCATTTCGCCCCCCAGGAAGCCCACGCTGCCATAGATTTTGCCATTTTTACTGCCAATGGCAGTCATGGCATCAAAGCGCATACTCCGAAGGGAGGATATATCCGGTCCGCTGAGCCGTGTGTCACTGGAAGGATGAGTATGTACACAGCTGATGCCAGACAGCCTGGTTTCTGAGGTGCGCTGTCGTATTTCTGGCAGCTCCACTGTGGCATTGTCCCCTACAGAAACCTGCATGATTTTCCCCTGGCGGCTGATGTACACTGCCACCTCACGGCCAAGGAGTGCTGTCAGCTCCAGCATTTTTTCCGCCAGCTCACGGGTAACTATCTGCCCGGAGGGAACTGCGTAATCATACAGCATATCCAGCTGGGCTATGATGTCCTTTTTTATATTTTTTAAATCGCCATTTACAGCCATATATTCTCCATTAACCCTTGTTGCTGATATTCTGGATGTTCTTCAGGGTAATGGACATAGAGCCGTCCTCTTCCTTAAAGAACTCCACAAACTCAGTATTTTCAAAAAACTCCGTTGGAATGCTCAGCTCAATGCCTGTATCAGTGCTGAGCCTGTGCTTGCGCATCTTTTTCAATGTTGCTTCCTTGTCCACTGGCACTGGCTCTTTCACCCCTGCCTGCTCAATTTCCTGCTGGAAATCAGCCTGCATGTTAGGCTTGTCCTTAAATACAGCCTCACCTACAGCTACAGGGTCCAGCTGGCCATCCTCCTGGACATTTTCTGCAATATAGGTCTTAACCGCAGCAGCTGTCTCTACCTGGTCCTGACAATAGGCGTCTGCTACCTTCTTGGCAGCCTTCTTGATTTCCTTGATGGTGTCACTAGGTGATGGGGCCTGGCCGCACTCTAACAAAAGCTCTGGCAAAGCAAAGACCACATTGCCATCGATGTTATACTTCTTGCCCTTTACAAGTACTTCCTTAGAATCAAGGTTAATGTAGGCAAATTCCTCCATCTTCTGGGTCAGCCCCGGCAGCAGGGAATTGCTGTTTAAAAGCTCTGTAGATACTGAGCCATCCTCTGTCATAAAGACATTGTGCACATAGCCAGTAGCATTGGTACACTTGAAAATAACCAGATATGGTATATCATCCCGGCGCACCTGGGCAAAAAACAAATCAGAATTTCTGGCATCCTCACTGGTTTCCAGCACATGATACAGCTGCTGGGCCACATCCTGGGTAAAAGCCACAAAGTCCAGCTCCCCAGCGACAAGGCTATTAAGCTTTTTCGCAAATTCGCTGTTGTTGTAAAATGTACCACTCTTGGCATCCTGGCTGCCAATGGTCTTTTCTATATGCTTGTTGAGAAACTCAATGGCATTAACCTCCAGCATCAGCTCCTGGGAAGACAGCACCGCCTCCCCGCCAGTAAAATCCAATATATGTAAAATCGCCTTTTCAATTAAAAGCATAGCATAACCCCCTTAACCGATTAATTTTATCATTATCCAGGCTTTATAGCAAATTTCAGTTGTATAAATTAGATATAGTCTGCCTGCCTTTAAATAATAAAATAACAATGGACATAGCCATTTATATATCAGCAGCAAAAATGCTCCCTGCCTGATGAGTACCGCCTCAAAAGCCAGACCAAAATCTGACAATCAGAGGTTACCTCACTGATGGCTGGGAGCATTTTCCCATAGCATATTTACTTTTAACTTACTTGCTTTCCTTCATTTTCTTTTCTGCCAGCATGGTTTCCAGCTTTTCCAAGTGCTCTCTGATAACAGCTATTTCTGCGTTGAGATTTTCCACCACTGCTTCATCCTGCTGGGCTTTTTCTCTTTCTCTTGCTGCCTGTTCTTCCTTTTCCATCTGGCTGACCTTGTTAATGGATTCAACCACTACGCCTACTACCAGGTTCATCATAACGAAGGTAGTTATAAGAGTAAAGGACACGAAGTATATCCAGGCGTATGGATGGGCATCCATAATAGGACGGGCAATCTGGCTGGCCCAGGACTCCAAGGTCATGGTCTGGAACAGAGTAAAGACGCTCATGCCAAAGGTGCCGAAGAGATCGCCAAACTCCTCACCATAGAGGTTGTAACCAAGAATGGTATAAATATAGAAAATAATTGCCAGCAGCATGCTGATCCAGTACATGCTAGGCAGTGTCTCAATCAAGGCAATAACGATAAGTCTCAGCTTGCCAAAGGAAGAAATCACCTTAAACAGCCTGAAGACGCGGAATACTCGCAAGGCGGAAACCGCACCAAAGGAAAATACCAGTGATGAGCCCACAGTGATAAAATCGAAAATATTCCAGCTGCTGAAGAAAAACCTGTGTCGCTGGGCTACCAGCTTAATAGCCAGCTCAATGGTAAAGATAACCAGGCAGGCCTCATCCAGGCTGTCTAACAGTGCTCCGTACTGGGTATACAGTGCCTTGTTGGTCATGAGACCTAAGATAACAGCATTAAACAAAATCACAGCAGTAATGACATACTGCACATGCTTGTTTTCAATAAACTCCTCTAACTTGCTTAACATAAAATCCCTCCATGTATTCATCCCTTGCTTGTATAAATACATTTTCTATCT
>JAFPCE010000049.1 GCA_017390245.1 Selenomonadaceae bacterium | reverse complement strand
ATCCCATTCATCTGGGGCAAACCCCAGGGAAAACTCCTGGATAATCTCATCTGTTATGCCTCTGCTATGAAAATACTCCAGCCCAGGCTGGCCATAGCGGGTCATGGTCAGACAGTTATGGAAAAACTTCCCTGCCATTTCATTTACCTGATACAGCTCATCCTTCAGCTTATCCCTGGCCATCTCCTCTGGCGTGCGTTCCTTCTGTGGCAGTGGTATATTCAGCTGCTCTGCCACCATGGCCACAGCCTCAAAGTACTTCACATTCTCCTGCAGGGAAACGAATTTAAAGACATTGCCCCCTACATGGCAGCCAAAACCATAGAAAAATCCGCCATCAGGCTTAACAGAAAAAGACGGGGTTTTCTCCTGATGAAAAGGACAGCATCCCCAGAACCTGTCACCCTTGCGTTTGAGGCTCACATACTGCGAAACTATCTTCACAATATCCGCTGAGCTTCTGACCTGCTCTACAAATTCCTTTGACATAAAGCCAAACTCAGCCATGAACCTCAACCTCTTTCGTCAGTTACCACAAGAATATATTACATATATTAATTCTAGTTTATTCCCTCATTTCCTTTATTTATTACGAAAAAAGGAAAAGAAAATCAAAAGGCTCTACTCTCTAGCAGAGCCTTTCCTCACAAATATTCAACAAAAAATTTTAAAATCCTCTTTTTTAGCAAAAATTAGATAAATTTTTCCATTGAAATTTAATTATAATCATTTACAGCTGTTTAGTCAAATCTGCTGGATTACTTGACCATCAGCCCAACTGGTGGAATGTAGATATCCCCGAAAAGCTGTACTGCGTAGCTGTCTGTCAGACCAGCCACATAATCCACCACAGTCTGCTGCAAGCCCCAGCGTTCCTGCCGCTGCAAAAACTCCTCTGGCAGCTTGTCACTGTGCTCCATAAAATAACTATAGAGCTGCTGCAGCACAAATACAGCCTGGGCACGCTCCTTGGTCAGCTTTTCCGAATGATAGACATTTTTAAACATAAATTTCCGGAAAATACCCATAGCCTCATGCATAGGCTCAGATAATACTATATCCTTAGCCACCTCAGATGATAAAATCATATCTGAAACCATGGCTGTTATCATTTGTGACGTGCTGGTACCTATACGCTCCTGTACTTCCCTGGGCAGATCCTGTGGGCCTAAAAAGCCTGCCCGCATGCCGTCATCAAAATCATGACAGAGATAAGCAATGCGATCCGCCCAGTGGACGATTCTCCCCTCTGGGGTAGCAGCTGAGGCCTTGCCACAGTGATGCACGATGCCATCCTGCACCTCTTTGGTCAGATTCAGCCCCTCACCATTTTTCTCCAGATAACGCACCACCCGCAGGCTCTGCTCATTATGAGCAAAGTGGCCTGTCAGCTCTGACAAAGCCGCCTCCCCGGAATGGCCAAAAGCTGTATGGCCTACATCATGGCCCAGAGCAATGGCCTCCGTCAAATCTTCATTTAATCTCAGGCTTCTGGCAATAGTCCTGGCTATCTGTGCTACCTCCAGGCTGTGGGTCATACGGGTACGGTAATGATCCCCAGAAACTATGAACACCTGGGTTTTATGCTTCAGCCGGCGAAATGCCTTGGAATGAATAATCCTGTCTCTGTCCCTTTGAAATTTAGTCCGGAAATCGCACTCCTGAATAGGTACTTCCCTGGAAGCTTCCATGCTCTTGGTAGCCCAGACAGCCAGATTTTCATATTCCATAGCTTCAGTTCTTTCACGTATCAGCATCATTATATTGCCACCTCCATGCCACAAGCAAAGCTCTGCAGCTTTATCTCACTTGATATACAATATAGATATAAATTCAGCATAAACTGGATAGAAATTATTTGTTATATGTATCTTTCGACACCGACCTGCCATGTTCCTATGAATTTCTAAAAAATTTTACACATCTGCAAAAAAAATATGCTATAATTACCTTAATTATGTATTTAGAGGGGAGAATTTCACATGACTCAAGCAGAAATCGAAGCTATCTTAAAAGAAAAAATCCAGGAAGAGCGCAGCAAGCTGCCTACCCATGAGTATATTGACTTAAACGCTGTAGCAAATGGCCGTGGCGTATCTGATGCAGGTCTTTTATACCTCAAGGCTGTAGACACTGCTCTTGACATTATGAGCAAGTCTGTTGCAGCAACCCTGGCACAGGTAGTAAAATAATTACAAGATATCTCTTAAAGAGCTGCTCCTGGAGCGGCTCTTTTTTTTGTTTAAATGCTTCTTTTCTGAAAACTTCTTTATCCATAAAATTTTTCTAAAAATCACTAAAGGTACAGCTATGGCAGCTGTGCTTATTTTTTTGCAAAAAAAGACTGCCGCCAAAGCAGCAGTCTCTGTATTTGAAATTAAAATCCAGCTTACGCCAGGACAATCTTGCTGAAATCAGCAATCTTCGCAATCTCTGCATCCACCAGCTTTAAGAGGCCAACGCGGTTAGCCTTTACAGCTGCATCCTTGTCCATAACCATAACGCCATCAAAGAAAGCATCAATAGCAGGAGACATAGCAGCTAAAGCAGCGATAGCACCAGCATAATCACAGGCAGCTTCAGCCTTTTCAGCCTCTGCCTGAGCAGTCTGGTAAGCAGCATAGAGATCCTTTTCTACCTGCTCAGCAAATATGGATACATCTATCTTAGCAGAATCCTCAGCCTTGCGGGCAATGTTACCAGCACGGACAAAGGCCTGTACAGTCTTGTCCATATCCTGCTTCACAGCCTCATTCACTGCCTCAGCCCGGAGCATTACACCATAGATATCATCAATATCAGCAAATACAGCATCTACAACATCATAGCGGATGTCAGCATCAGACAATACATTCTTCAGACGCAGCTTCATAAAGTCAGCCACATCAGCCTGCATCTTTTCCTGCGCCTTGGCATCAGTTATCTTTAACAGCTCCATAGCCTTTGCCACTAAGCCACTTAATGATACATGGTACTTAGCTTCACCCAGCATATTTACTACACCCAGAGCCTGGCGGCGCAGGCCAAATGGATCCTGGGAACCAGTTGGAATCAGTCCGCGGCTGAAGGTAGCAACCAGATTATCAATCTTATCAGCCAGAGATACAATGCGGCCAACTGCAGAAGCAGGCTGGGCATCACCAGCAAAGCGAGGCATATAATGCTCATCAATAGCCTGGGCTACTGCTGCCTTTTCGCCATCTAACTTTGCATACTCACGGCCCATGATACCCTGCAGCTCAGTGAACTCGCAAACCATGCCAGTAACCAGATCTGCCTTAGCCAGCTTAGCTGCACGCATAGCATTCTCTTTATCCTCAGCAGAAACCTTAAGCTCATCAGCAATATACTCAGACAAAGCTACCAGACGCTGTGCCTTGTCATAAATAGAGCCTAAGCCCTCCTGGAACACAACAGTCTTCAGCTTGTCACCATGCTGCTCTAAGGACTTCTTTCTATCCTCATCAAAGAAGAACTGTGCATCCTCTAAGCGGGCCCGCAGAACGCGCTCATTACCATGCTGTACAACCTCTAAATGCTCCTTGCCGCCATTGCGGATGGTGATAAAGAGTGGCAAAAGCTGTCCATCCTTTAATACAGGGAAATATCTCTGATGGTCACGCATTGGGGTAATAACAGCCTCAGCAGGCAGCTTCAGGTATTTCTCATCAAACTTGCCGCACAGGGCAGTTGGATACTCTACCAGATAAAGAACCTCTTCTAAGAGCTCCTCATTAACCTCAGCCTTGCCGCCATTAGCAGCAGCTACCTCAGCAATCTGCTGGCGGATCATCTCACAGCGCTTCTGCTGGTCAACGATAACAAACTGCTCCTCACAAGCCTTCTCGTACTCATCTGCAGAGCTAATGGTAAAATCACCCTGAGACAGGAAGCGGTGGCCACGGGAAACATTGCCAGACTTAACATTAGCAACCTCCAGGTCAATGACATCACTGCCATAGAGAGCTACAATCCAGCGCAATGGACGGATGAATTTATAATCGAGGTCAGCCCAGTGCATATTGTTAGGGAAATTAAGGCCATTAATAAGACCAGTAAGGGCCTCGCCTAACAAATCAGCAGTATTGCCGCCAACCTCATGCACCATAGCATAAACATAGCCATCCTTGGTTACCAGATCCTTTGGATCTACGCCCTGGCCTCTGGCAAAGCCCTGGGCAGCCTTGGAAGGATTGCCCTCAGCATCAAAAGCGATATTAACAGCAGGACCGCGGTTTTCCTTAGAAAGGTCAGCCTGGCGCTCTGCCAGGCCCTCCACCAGAAGGGCAGTACGGCGAGGCGTACCTACAGTACGGACGCTTTTATATTCAATGCGGAGATCGCTGAAAGCCTTTTCAGCATTTTCCTTCAGCTGAGCAAGAATACCAGGCATTACATGTGCTGGAACTTCCTCAGTACCAATTTCTAATAATAAAGTCTTGCTCATGCCTTTTTCCCCTTTCCCATCATAGGATAACCAAGATCCTCACGCTGCTTTAAATATGCCTGTGCACAGAGGCGGGCCAGCTTGCGGACACGGCCAATAAAGGCAGCACGCTCAGAAACGCTGATAGCGCCACGGGCATCTAACAGATTAAAGGTATGAGAACACTTTAAGACGTAGTCATAGGCTGGATGTACAAAGCCCTTGTCAATAACTCTTACAGCCTCATTCTCATACTTATCAAAAAGCTCAAATAACAAATCTGCATCAGACAAATCAAAAGCATAAGAAGACTGCTCAAACTCATTCTGATGGAACACATCACCATAGGTATAGTCTGCAGTCCACTGGATGTCATAAACATTCTCCACGCCCTGGATGTACATAGCCAGACGCTCAAGACCGTAGGTAATCTCTACAGCAGTTGGCTTAATATCCTGACTGCCTACCTGCTGGAAATAGGTAAACTGGGTGATTTCCATGCCATCTAACCAAACCTCCCAGCCCAGGCCCCAAGCACCTAAGGTAGGAGATTCCCAGTTATCCTCAACGAAGCGGATATCATGCTCCTTTGGATTAATGCCAAGGCGTTCCAAAGATGCCAGATAAAGCTCCTGAATATTGTCAGGAGATGGCTTCATAATAACCTGGAACTGATGATGCTGATACAGTCTGTTAGGATTGTCACCATAACGGCCATCTGCCGGACGTCTGGAAGGCTCAACATAAGCCACATTCCAAGGCTCTGGGCCTAACACGCGCAAAAAGGTAAATGGATTCATGGTGCCAGCGCCCTTTTCTACATCATAAGGCTCACCAAGAATACAGCCCTGCTCAGACCAAAACTGCTGAAGGGCCAGGATGATTTCCTGAAATTTCATTGATTTTCCTCCTTTAATACTGCTGCCAGAGCACAAAAAAAGCCCCTGCAGCATCCTATAAAAATGCTGCAGGGACGAGTATTTACCCGCGGTTCCACCCTGCTTGAGCCGTTATAAAAACAGCTCCGCCTCATGGTATCAAGTTTCGCTCAAAAGTGCCTTTCACCTCTATGCAGGCTTTCACCCTCCCTGCTCGCTATTATGTATTCAGAGGCTACTCTTCTTTCTCATTGCAAGGCAAAGTTTACCAAAAAAGCCGCCTTATGTCAACCCGAAAAAGACTTTTGTCTTATGACTAATCACAAGCAAATTATCCCAGCTGCTGGATAAAATTCAGGGACTGCAGCGGTTTATCAATAATATGTCTGAGATACCCCAGCAAAAGCCCCTCTGCCGCCATCAGCGTTTTACCGTTAACCTTGCAGGCAGGCCTCTCCTGCCAGGAAAGCTGCAAAAGCTGCACTATAAACTCCCGCAAGGCTTCAGGATAATCCCATAGTCTTTCCTGTACCTTGCCCTGGCAGTTCTGGCATACAACGCCCCCCAGTTCAAAGCTGAAAAAACCATCTCCCGCCAGCTCATCATTGCAGCAGATACAATGCTCGTAGCTAAGCTGCATGCCGGAAAACTCCAGCAGCTGGTAGCCTGCCGCCAGAGCTGCAATCCTTGGATTACGGCTGCCAAAGGCTCCGAATATTTCCAGCAGTCTGTTATACATTTCCACCTGAGGGAAATTTTCTATTGACAAATTGCTTGCCAGCTCAGCCACAAAAGAACCATAGGCCATAGACTGGAAATCCTCACTGAGATTTCTGAAAGCATGCTGCAGGCTGCACTGGCGGATGGTATCCCACCGTTCTCCCTCATTTATCTGCACTTCCACCTGGTTAAAGAGCTGCAAAGCTCCCGCCATAGGGCTCTTAATGCGCCGGCAGCCAAAGGCAGTAGCCCTGATGCGGCCCCTGTCAGGGGAAAGCAGCGTTACTGCTTTGTCAGCTTCACCTTGATTTTTAATGCCTATGATAACTGCCTCTGTTGTATATAACGACATACCCTTACCCTAAAAACCCTCATCAGCCCTGAAAGCCAAATTCCTTCAGGATATTATCACGATTGCGCCAGTCCTTCTTGACCTTAACCCAGAGATCCAGGAACACCTTGCAGCCCAGCAGCATCTGGATATCTGCCCTTGACAGGGCTCCGATTTCTTTCAGCATAGCGCCCTTCTTGCCGATAACTATGCCCTTCTGGGATTCCCTCTCCACATAAATGGTAGCCCTGACATACATATCACCATTATCTCTGGTCTTCATCTCATCTATATCCACTGCAATAGCGTGAGGAATTTCCTCCCTGGTATTATGCAATGCCTTTTCACGGATAAGCTCCGCCACAATCAACCGCTCCGGCTGGTCAGTAACCATGTCCTCTGGATAATACTGGGGACCCTTTGGCAGATGCTTTTTTATTTCAGCCACCAGGCCATCCAGATTGCTTTCCTCTTTAGCAGAAATAGGCACAGTAGCAATGAAATCATACTTGCCATTATAGCTGGTAATAATAGGCAGCAGTGCTTCCTTATCCTCAATTAAGTCCACCTTGTTAATAGCCAGGATAACCGGCTTTTTCGTAGCCTGCAGTCTGTCTAAAATATACTGCTCACCAGGACCGAACTTCTCGTTAGCATCCACCACAAAAATAATGGCATCCACTTCCTTCAAGGTCCCTTCTGCAGCCTTTACCATATATTCACCCAGCTTATGCTTCGGCTTGTGAATGCCTGGGGTATCCAGGAACACCACCTGCATATCCTGCTGGGTCAGCACGCACATAATGCGGTTGCGGGTAGTCTGTGGCTTGTCAGACATAATAGCAATCTTCTGGCCAATGAGGCTGTTAATCAAGGTAGACTTGCCTACATTTGGCCGGCCAATCACTGCTACAAAGCCAGACTGATGTGTCTTGGGATCAACCTTAAATTTAGCAGCTGGTGCTAAATCTTCTAATTTTATTTCCACACCAAGCGTATTAACTACATCTGCTTCCTGAGCCAGCGGCAGCTTCATATCTGCCACTGCCTCCCTGGAAACACCCAGCTTCTCCATAACGAAGCGCTGCTCCTCCTCCATTTCCACACGGTCCTCTTCCTCCATGTGGTCATAGCCTAAAAGATGCAGCATGCCATGAACAGTCAGAAAAGAAAGCTCCCGCTCCAGACTGTGGCCATATTCCTGAGCCTGGGCATAGGCACGCTCTACAGAAATAATAATATCCCCTAAAATCTCTGTTTCCATACCGCCAGCCACTTCTGGCTCCTGGCTGTCCACAAAAGCAAAGGACAAGACATCTGTAGGCCTGTCCAGACCACGATACTCCAGATTCAGCTTATGAATATACTCATCATTTGTCAGAGTGATGCTAACCTCACTGTTTTCCACATCGTAAACAGGTCCCATCACAGCTGCCGCCTTATTTACAATAGCCTCAATCTGCTCCAGTGTACCAATTTCCTGCTTAATCTTCAGTTCCTCAGGTTCTCTGCCAATAATAATATTCAATCTGTCTTCTCCTTTTCCTTAACTACAGCTTATATATTTTCGGAATTAATCCTTATTCATTTCCTTAACTGGGCTTTTGTCCACTGCCTCATCTGCAGCTTTTGCCAGCTTCTCTGCTTTTTCCTTAGCTTTTTTCTTTGCTAAGCGTTCTTCTTTGGCCTTAGCAGCCTTTTCATATCTGTCATAAGCCTGGACGATGCGGGTAACCACATCATGGCGGATAACATCCATCGCCTCCAGCCGCACGATGCCAATGCCCTCTACACCATCTAATATCTTCACTGCTTCAATGAGACCAGAGGTAACGCCCCTTGGCAAATCTATCTGCCCCGGATCACCAGTAATAACCATGCGGGAACCAAAGCCCAGACGTGTCAGGAACATCTTCATCTGCTTGTCAGTGGTATTCTGGGCTTCATCCAGAATAACGAAGGCATTCTCCAGAGTACGGCCGCGCATGTAGGCCAGCGGTGCCACCTCAATAACTCCCTTAGCCATCAGCTTCTGGAAGGTATCCTGCCCCAGAATATCCAGCAGTGCATCATACAAAGGACGCAGATAAGGATCTACCTTTTCCTGCAAATCACCGGGCAGAAAGCCCAGCTTTTCCCCCGCCTCCACTGCAGGTCTGGTCAGAATCAGCCGCTCCACCTCACGGTTTCTGAGAGCTGCACAGGCCAGCACTACAGCCAGATAGGTTTTACCTGTACCAGCTGGGCCAACACCAAAGGAAATGGCATTGTGGCGGATAGTATCTACATAAATGCGCTGCCCCAAAGTCTTTGGCCGCACATGACGGCCTCTGGAGGTAACCAGCACTGTATCACTAAAGAGATTGTGCAGTGCTTCACCCTTGCCGCCCTTAACCAGGCCAACGCTATACCTGACCTCGTGCATGGTAATAGTTGTTCCCTGGCGGTGGAGATACTGCAGCTCCCGCATAATCTTAGCAGCCGGAGCCACCTCACTAGCCTCACCGCTGATTTCCAGACTGTCACCACGGCTGATAAAACGAGCCTGAAAATTATCCATTAAAACACGGACAAACTCATCCCTGTCTCCCAGGAGAGCCATAGCCTCCTGTCTGTCCTGAAATTCAATAATTTCTTCCTTAATTTCCTGCAATAGCGCACTGGCAAGCCAGTGACTTCACCTCATTTCTCCAAAAATCCTCAAACAAATAAATTACTCTTTATTTTACCACAAAAGCACCCTTCACAACAATTTCCAGCATTTTATTCATAAAAAAAGACTCCCCAGATACAATCTGAAGAGCCTTCACTCCATTATGACTATTTAAGCCTGTTAACCCCAGAAAATCTGTTCACCATACTTCATAGAAGTATACTTTTTCTTCACCTTTGGATTCTGGACAAACTCCATAACCTTATCCCAGGTAGGTAAATAAGACTTTCTCACTGCGCCATTAGTATCTGTACTAATAATCACAAAACCAGGTTCGCCATTAGGCATCTCCCCAGCCACAATCTCACCAGTGCAGGTACCACCAGCAATCTCCGCCAACTCCTCTACATTCAATAAAACTTTCTCTGTCATAGCAACTTCCCCCTTTAACATCTAAAGCTTTATCATCAGCTTCTTCTTTCTGTATCTTATACGCAAAAAGCACATAAATATTACAAATTTTTCAAAAAGTACGTCTGTCCCTAGCCCGGCACTAACCCCATTCTCCTTATTGGCCATTAAGCGCCAAGGGATAAAAAAGTATGTACTCAGCGCCCTATGGCATTGATAGTACAACCTACAAAGCATCGTTACCTACATTATCTGCTTTCATATATAACATTCCCAAATAAAAAGAAGACCTTCTGCCTATACACAAAAGGTCTTCCCATCACTTACCGCTGTATTAAATTTACTCAGCCATTTACAGCACCGCTGCTTTTTGCCCGATTTCCCTCACCTGTGCAGCAGTCATCTTGGCAACCTTGGCTACAAAATCTACTGTCTGATTTGCCTTCAGCAGGGACACTACCATTTCCTTTTTACCCATCTCAACGCCACGGCTCTCTCCACGGGCTTCAGCTTCAGCTAAATCATCTTTCATTAACAGTTTCCATGCATCAGTCATTTTAACGTCCCTCCTCATTAAGGCATCGTAAACAGCATAATTTGCATCTGAACTAACTTTCAGTACAGCATTAATATTATTTATATCACCTTTATTGGCATATCTTTTTGCTTCTGCCAAAAATTCTCTGGCATCTGCCTCACTCAGCTTACTAGTCAGCACTCTGAGGCTTCTATGATTTTCTGCATCCAGTTCATTAGTAGCTATAATCT
>JAFPCE010000048.1 GCA_017390245.1 Selenomonadaceae bacterium | reverse complement strand
ATCAGATCATCGTAGGCAGATAGAATATCAGCTATTTTTTTTTGGATAGAAAATATCGGTACATCAAATTTTATCCCCATTATATCTTTGGGACTGACATTAACCTGGTTTGCACCACCATATGCCCTATTAGCAATAGCATACTGCATACTTTTCAATCTAAAAACATAGTATAAAAAATCTTTATCTGCCGTTTCTTTAGGTATAATTTTACCTGCTCTTTGATTAAGCAAATATACTTCAGTATCTAAATTTCTACAGCATCTTCCTACCATTGAATTAGGCTGGTTCATATGACTTCCTGTAAGAGAAATCAAAATATCTCCTTGATTTATATGGTACTTGTCATTAATGTTAAGAAACTCTTTATTCACAAACTGAGTAGCATCATCTATAATTATATTTTTCCCATTACTAATGTTCCCTATTTTTATGACCGGAATATCTTCTCCTTCAGCTAAATCTCTAGCCTTAAAAGCAAAACCAGATATTATATCACAATATTTTTTTAATTTTTCTGCCATCTCACTCACCTAGCAGCCCCTTCAGATTATCTGTAATCAGCGTCTCTAGTTCTTTGGCTTCAGCGCTCAAGGCTGTAAATTCACCATGCAGGGACTGCATTTCTGCCTTAAACTCCTCTGGTGTCAAGCCATCATCCTCTATAACTACCCCTACATACCGCCCAGCATTCAGGGAGTAATCCTGGTCTATGATGCCATCCTCCCCTTCCATGGTGGCAGCCTTACAAAGGCCAATAACATCATTATATACACCATCAGGAAATCTCTCTGTCAGCCAGTCAATCTGCTGCTGCCAATATGCTTTAGGCTGTGTTTCTGCCTCTTCAGCAGTTTCTGGTGCCTGTGCCAGCTTTTCCCAGTATTCTGCCAGCAAATCTGCCAGAGCCTGGGTATCCCCGTGATACAGCTTGCTGATAACTCCCAGATTCTTTATCTGCTCCTCTGAGAACTTCCTATGAGCTCTGTCTACCTGGATAAATACATTGCGGGCATCTATAAAAAGGATCTCATTTTTCTTGTCACTATTAGGCTTCTGCTTATCAAAGAACCACAAGGTGGCTGGCAGTGTCACAGATGAGAACATATTAGATGGCAGGGTTACCATCTGAGATATAATGCCTTCTTCCACCATTTTCTTGCGGATTTCATACTCTGACCCAGAGGCATCAGAGGCAGAATTAGCCATAACCAGAGCTGCCTTGCCCTGTTCATTTAAGGCCGTAGCAAAATAGCCTATCCACAAATAGTTGGCATTAGGCACAGTTTCCTTTTTATCAGTTTTCTTCTTAGAAGCCTTAGTTTTGTTACGAGGCACGCCATAGGTATTAAACCTGGCATCTTCTGCTACCTTCTCCACCACCACTTCGTCTACATTAAAGGGCGGATTGGCCATAACATAATCAAACTGGCCAAAGGCATTGTATGGATCGGCATAGAAAGAATTAGCCTCTGTAATATCTCCCCGGATATTGTTCAGCAGCAGATTCATTTTGGCTAATTTAACAGTATCTGGCTCTTTTTCTACACCATAGCAACGGAATTTCATTTGCTCGCTTTCACTGGCGTTGTGATTATGCATATAACGGGCTGCCTGGACAAACATGCCCCCAGAACCACAGGCAGGATCCAGGAATTTCTTTTCCCCAGGCTGCGGAGCCAATACCTCTACCATATATCTGACAACAGTAGCAGGCGTATAGAATGTACCGCCGTCCTTGCCTTCGGACAGGGCAAAATTCCCCAGAAAATACTCATATATTTCACCAAAGATATCTATAGTGCTGTTTTCTGGTATATCCTTAAAGATACGCACAATATTGGATAAAAGCTCTGGCTCTTCCTCAGGCACCAGCTGGGCATATACCTCCTTGGGCAATACACCATCCATTTTAGGATTTTCATCCTCAATGGCCTCCATAGCCTGCTTCACCAGCACAGCCTTATGGGCATCATCTGGAGCATCATTGATAAAGTCATAATAGGCACACTCTGGCAGATAAAAGCCACATTTCTCGATAGATATGTCCTTCAGGGATTTTTCCATGCGGCCGCCCTTAAATCTGTTGTAGTCTGCTTCAATCTCAGCCTTATGCTGCTTGTATAGAATATCTGCATAGCGCAAAAATATCAGCCCCAATATAGGCTGGCCATACTTGTTGGCTGCTAAATGGGCACTGGCCCGCAGCACATCTGCAGAATGCCATAATTTATCCTTTAAAGCCTTTAATTCCTGATCTGTCATACAAATTTACTCCCATTAAATAAAAATTATATCCTTTTAAATAACAATGTGATATTAGCTGTCATAGCGTCATCCATTCTATGTCTCTATAATCCGTATTTCGTGCCTCTGCCCTGGCCATATACCTTAATTACCTTTTTTGCCAGCATATTTTTCACTAAAACCAGTGCTTTGCTTTTGCCGAAGCCTAGCTGTTTTGCTATATCGCTGCTGGACAAAATGATGCCACCTTTAAATAACTCATATACCCTGGATTCGTCATCACTTAGCTGTGGCCTGCTGGCTGCTAATGGCAGTACAACAGTTATGGAGTTATCGTATATTTTAAATTCTGGCTGCGCTGCCATGTCCTTATACTCATTTTTGATACGCCTGATGCCTGTGCCAAACATTTCAATGTAACGCAAGCGGAAAAAAACATTGCCCAGCACAGGGTTACGCAGCATGGATAGCTGTCCCCGCAAATATTCTGCTTCACTGATGCCAAAGGGCAGCCCTCCAGGTGAATTGATTTCAATTCTGTCTTCATACATGGAGATTTTAATATCTGCAGCCACATCCCAGGTTCTGTGTACTAGTGCATTGGCTATAGCTTCACGAAAAGCATTTTCCGGTATCATCTGCTTTTCCTGGCGCACCGCTCCTTGTATCACTTCTGCTACATAATATCTTTTATATACAGCCATAGCCTGATCTAATTGCCACAGAACAGAATTATGCTTCAGGCGTATTCTGTCCATAATGACGTTTTCACTAGCTCCAAACCTGGCTATATCTATACCTGGCATAGTATTTGCATCAGCTAGCAATTCTGCTGCGTGATTGTAGCCGTTTTTATCATTATATAAATTTAAGGTTTTAAGAATTTCCTGATTCAGTTTTTCTATTCCCAGTTCCGTCTGAATTTTTCCTTCTAAAATGGAAAAATGCAAATCCTGTTGACTTGCAGATAACTCTTCATAATATTTATTCTGGCCTTCTAGAACCAGCCTGGATAGTTCCACCCTGTCCACTTCTATGGAAGCTGTATCAGAACGCCTATAGGCCTTCCCTTTGTAAAAGTATGGCTTATAACTGCCTTCCAGTACCGTGAGGCAGATGACATTGGTACGTTCATTAATGGAAAAGGAAAAATCTGGCTTAGGCTGGATGTTGTCATTAATCTTATTTTCAATATCCAAGCAAGCCTTTTGCGGATTTTCTATGCCCACATCCCTGCCAGTATCATTAACACCAAAATAAATTTTCCCTGTACCAAAATTAGCAAAGGCGCTGACAGTTTTTAAGAACGTATTGGTAATACACTCTTTAAATTCTAACACTCTGTTTTCTTTCATGAATCTGCCTCTCCTCTCCACTCGTATTTGCAATTATCCTATCATAAAGCAAACGCAAAAACAAGCGCAAAAATTTACGTTTGCTTTTTCGTTTTATTTTAGCACGATTTTTAAGTGCTATTACTCAAATTCCACTAGGAACTCTAACATTCTCCCTCACACCTGTTTAAAACCCAGGTTGCCAATGGCATCAGCAAGGCTGATGAGCTTCTTGACCAGGCATTAAGTGGCAAAGTACCTGTATATCATCATGCTGGCGTCACTGCTGCAGCTGCTGAGGATGATGACAATGAAAGCGTAGGACGCCAGATATACAAGCATCTGATGAATGGTGTATCCCACATGCTGCCATTGGTTATTGGCGGTGGTATCCTCATTGCCCTGGCCTTCCTCTTTGATGTCTATGACCCAGCCAACCCTGGCAACTTCGGTTCTAACACACCACTGGCCAAGTTCTTCAAGGATGTAGGTGGTGCTGCCTTTGGCTTCATGCTGCCTGCTTTGGCTGGCTTTATCTCCATGAGTATCGCTGACCGTCCTGGTCTGGCTGTTGGTTTCGTAGGTGGTGCCATGGCAGCATCTGGTGGCTCCGGCTTCTTGGGTGCCTTGATTGCCGGCTTTGCTGGTGGCTATATCGTGGTAGCTCTCCGCAAGGTATTTGCCAAACTCCCTGAATCCCTGGAAGGCATCAAGCCAGTTCTCCTGTATCCTGTACTGGGCATCCTCATCATGGGCATCTTAATGCAATTTGTAATTACTCCTCCAGTGGGTGCTATCAATGACTGGATGATGGAAACCCTGAAGAACATGGACACCAGCTCCCGTATCATGGTAGGTCTTATCATGGGCGGTATGATGTCTGTTGATATGGGCGGCCCTGTAAACAAGGCTGCTTATGTAACTGGTACTGGCCTCTTGGCTGGTGGTGAATACGGAGTTATGGCTGCTGTAATGGCAGGCGGCATGGTTCCTCCAATCGCCATTTCCCTGTGCACTACCTTCTTTGGCAACCGTTTCACTGAGAATGAGCGCAAATCCAGCATCACCACCTTCATTATGGGCCTGTCCTTCATCTCCGAGGGTGCTATCCCATTT
>JAFPCE010000047.1 GCA_017390245.1 Selenomonadaceae bacterium | reverse complement strand
GTCAAACTGATTATTCTTTATATAATCTATTCCACTTTGATATTTTTTGAGATTAGCTTTATCAAGTTTAGATAAAAAAAATACCTCTTCGCCATATTTTTTTAACTGGCGTGCTAATTCCAGCATACGCATAACATGCCCCATGCCTATATTAGCGCCACCTTCTGCACGTATACATATCTTTTTTTTCATAGCAATTTTTCCAGCATCAAGCTATACTTGACTTCGGCAATTTTCCAATCCATAAGTGTATCAATATCTTGAACTTCTATTTCATCTAACAAAAATGGTACTTTTTTCAATTCAATACCTTTTTTCCTGGCTTGCAAAAATTGTATTGTATTAAAATAATAAAACTGGCCAGCATCATGGAAAAATGGTTCTAAATCTTGTGAACGCGAATTAATATACTGTGGATATTTATACTGTAAAAAGCCATCTTTCCTAATATACCCTCTTTGTGGTGGATAAGAAAACTTAACCACTGCTTCTAAAGTACCAGCACCTGAAAGAGAAAATACTTCATAAGATTTTTGTAACTTTTCAGCTGTTACAAAAGGGGCTGTAGGATAAATACAAGAAAAGCACTCAAACTCTTTTCCATTATTACTATAAGTTGTAATAACTTCCTCTAATACATCCTCGGTAGTAGCATAATCATCTGAGTTCTTCGCACTGCGCATAAATGGCACCTGAGCTCCGTATTTTCTGGCTACCTCTGCTATTTCTGCATCATCAGTGGATACCATAACTTCGTCAAATAGCTCTGATTTTAATGCAGCCTGAATAGAATAAGCCATAATAGGCTTGCCACAGAATTCCTTAATATTTTTTCTTGGTATACGCTTACTGCCACCTCGGGCTGTAATAATAGCAACACTGCTCATGATTTACCTCATTGAATATTAAATTTAGCTTATTTTAAAACTTCTTTTAAAGCTGCCACTACTTCATCCTGCTGTTTTTCTGTAAGGCTATAATACAGTGGTAAAGTAAAAATACCTTCATAGTACTTCTCACTTACGGGGAAATTTCCCTGCTTGAAGCCCAGAGCCTGATAATATGGCTGTGTATGTACTGGTATATAATGCAGATTCAGTACAATCCCCCGCTTTTTCATTTCAGCAAAGAGCTGGACCTTATCTATAGATAGCTTACTGAAATCCGCCCAGACCATATAAAGATGCCAGGATGGATTTGCTCCATCTAAGACATGTGGAGTTATAACTGGCAAATCCTTTAACAGCTCATCATAGCGGGCTACAAGCTGGCGGCGGCGGGCTACAAACTCATCCAGCCTGTCCATCTGGCTGTAGCCAAGAGCTGCCTGCAGTTCAGTCATGCGGTAATTATAGCCTAAATCCACCTGCTGATAGTACCATGGACCATCCGCTTCATGAGTCATAAGCTCATCATCTCTGGTGATGCCATGGCTTCTATAAAGACAGAGCTTTTTATACAAGTCTTCATTATTGGTTAAGACCAAACCACCTTCGCCAGTGGTAATAATTTTTACTGGATGAAAGCTGAATACTGTCATATCTGAATAAGCACAGCTGCCCACCTTAGTATCCAGATAATCTGCACCTATAGCATGGGAAGCATCCTCCAGCACTGTAAAGCCATACTCCTGAGCCAGCTTATAGATAGCCTGCATATCGCAGGACTGTCCAGCCAGATGTACTGGCACAACCACCTTTGGCAATTTGCCAGCTGCTTTGGCTTTCTTTAGCTTCTGCTCTAGACTTGCGGGACTCATATTATAAGTAGCTTTATCTATATCTACGAAATCTACGTTGGCACCGCAATAACGGCCACAGTTAGCCGATGCTGTAAAAGTAATAGGACTGGTCCAGAGGCTGCCGCCATGCCCTAAGCCTGCTGCCTTGCAAGCAATATGGAGAGCTGAAGTAGCATTGGTAACTGCTACCGCATATTTTGCACCACAATAGTCTGCAACTTTTCGTTCAAATTGCTCTAAAACAGGTCCCTGAGTCAGAAAATCAGATTTCAGTACATCTACTACAGCCTGTATATCTGCTTCATTTATATTTTGCTTGCCATAATATATCATGGGTTCATCTCCCGAGATTTAGTGTAAAAATATTTAGCTCCAAATCAAGGATTCATAGCCTTTAACTCTTCCACAGTAAGGAAGTGTGGATTGTTACCGGAATTGTAATCAAAGCCATCTTCTACCATGTAACCATGTTCACCTAAAGCATTAGTAGTATAATCAATCTTCTCCGTAAACTCTATGCTAGGCTTAATGACAAAATGGTCAGGGAATTCTACGGTTTCATAGTAAAGATCAGACGGACACATTACCTCGTGGAGCTTCTCGCCAGGACGAATGCCAATAATCTTAATCTTAGCCTCTGGAGCAATAGCCTTGGCCAGATCCAGGATGCGCATGGATGGAATCTTAGGAATGAAAATTTCGCCACCCTGCATACGCTGGAAGTTCTTTAAAACGAACTCCACACCATCCTCCAGCTTCAGCCAGAAGCGGGTCATACGGGCATCAGTTACAGGCAGTTCAGTGGCACCACGGGCAATCAGGGCCTTGAAGAAAGGCACTACAGAGCCACGGGAGCCTACTACATTACCATAACGCACCACAGAAAAGCGGGTACGGCCGTCACCTACTATATTGTTAGCAGCAGTAAAGAGCTTATCTGAAGCCAGCTTGGTAGCACCATAAAGGTTAATAGGATTTGCCGCCTTATCTGTGGAAAGAGCAATAACTTTTTCTACATTGTTGGCAATAGCAGCATCAATAACATTCTGAGCGCCATTAATATTGGTTTTAATGCACTCCATTGGATTGTACTCTGCTGCTGGTACCTGCTTTAAGGCTGCTGCATGAACTACAAAATCCACGCCCTTCATAGCCAGCATGAGACGTTCTTTATCTCTAACATCACCAATGAAATAACGCATGCATGGTGCATTGTATACCTGCCCCATCTCAAACTGCTTCAGCTCATCACGGGAATACACAATTACCTTCTTTGGACTATATTTTTCTAACAGAATTTTGATAAATTTCTTGCCAAAGGAGCCTGTACCGCCAGTAATGAGAATATTCTTATTGTTAAACATCATCCATCCATCTCCACATAATAAAATCTATATAAAATTCACGTAATTATCTTACATTATATATCTGTATAAACTGCTTATACCTGTATGCTTTAATTAATAACAGAAACCTTACCCTCAGCAAACTCTATCTTATAGTCACATTCCTCCAAGGTGCTTAAACGATGGGCAATGGCTATAATAGTTATCTGCCCCTTAAACTTCAGAATAGTATCTGTAATACTCTTTTCTGTATCATTATCCAAGGCAGAGGTAGCTTCATCAAGAATTAATACCTCAGGCTGCTGGTACAGAGCTCTGGCAATGCCTATACGCTGTCTCTGTCCACCAGAAAGCTTCACGCCACGTTCACCAACAGTAGTTTCTATACCCTCAGGCAATTCCTGGGTAAAATCCCACAGCTCAGCCATTTCCAGGCTGCGCCGGATTTTTTCATCATCTATCTGGTCTAATGGTTCACCTAAGGCAATATTTTCCTTGATACTGCCATCTACTAAATAAATACTCTGAGGCACATAAGCCAGGTTAGCCTGCCAGCTGCGGATATTAGCATAGATATCCACGCCATCCACCTTTATCTGGCCGCCAGTTGGCTCCAAAAGCCCCAGCAAAATATCTACAAAGGTGGTTTTACCTGCCCCAGAAGGTCCTACTATACCTGCAAAATCACCATTTTTAATCTTAAAAGATACCCCCTGCAGTACCTCATCCTGGCCTTCAGGATATTGATAATGCAGATTTTCTACTTCTATAACATTACCAAATGGTAACTTAGGCTGCTGAGTTAAATAATAGGATTCCCTGTTATTAACGTGACGATCTCGTATTTCCATTAACTCATCAAACAGCTCATCAAACAAAGGCTGCTGAAACTTAATGCCATTATAGACATTTACTATACGGTTAGCACTTGGCATAAGTCTGAAGGCTGCCAGGGCCAGTACACCAAGCAATGGCACAATATCCATAGGATTGTTACCCATTAAAAGCTTAGCTATAATCATCAAAAGCAAGCCACTTACTACTAAAGTTTCAATAATCATCCTAGGAATTTGATTTATAAACAAGAATCGCCGACTAGCATCTGAATAGCTCTCATAGCTATTAGAATAGGCATCTAAAAAATATGCCTCTTTGCGCATAACCCTGGTTTCTTTAATAGCCCCTAATCCCTGTATTAAATGCTTATAGCAAATTGCCGAATAATTATTTTGAATATTAGCCTGCTTAGAAATTTTTTTTCTAAAGCTTTTAATTATAACATACATCATAACGCCCATGATGCCAGCTACTACTATAGCAGT
>JAFPCE010000046.1 GCA_017390245.1 Selenomonadaceae bacterium | reverse complement strand
TACTGGGACAGCAATGCCCGGGGCATGGTAACTGGCATGAGCCGTGTTACTGGCAAAAATGAATTTGTCAGAGCAGCCTTAGACAGCATTGTTTACCAGATTAGTGACATTGCCCTCTTAATGGCACAGGAATCCGGTCATGCTTTAAAGAGCCTCCGTGTAGATGGCGGTCCTACTAAGAACAAATACCTGATGGAATTCCAGAGCAATATTCTCCAGCTGCCAGTAGAGGTAGCTGCTATTGAAGAGATTTCTGCCGCTGGTGCTGCCTACATGGCCGGCATTGCAGCAGGTCTCTATGAACCAGCTTTGCTGCAGCAGATGCATCGTACCACCTTCCAGCCTGACATGGCCCAGGACCTCAGAGATGAACTCTACGCTGGCTGGAAAGCTGCCATTCATCAGGTACAACAGACCCGCTAAGCAAAAAACGTTATGCACTGAAGCAGCTTTCTGACTCAGCATATACGGATAGAAGCTGTTAATAACTTTTATAACTTATAAACACAAAGGAGCCTGCAAGCATCAAATCAATGCCTGCAGGCTTCTTTTTCAAATGAGAGGAAAGCTGGATTATAAAATTATCCTATATTATGCTGCTTGAGAAAATCTGCAAACTCCTGGGCAGTGCCATAAGCCTCCTGGGTGCCCTTCTTGGTAACACCTAAAGCCGCATAAGCTGAAGCCATCTGCATTGCGCCTGGGATATCTCCATCCTTGGCATAATTAGCAGCAAAACAGCCAATATAAGAATCACCTGCGCCTGTAGTATCCACAGCATCTACCTTCATGGTTGGTACTACCTGGACAGTATCAGCAGTCACCAGCAGTGAACCCTGATGTCCCATGGTAACAATAACCTTTTTAACCCCCATGGCCAAAAGCTTTTTCGCTGCTGCTTCAATTTCTGCCTGGCTGTTAACTGGCATGCCTGTCATCAGAGACAGCTCTGTTTCATTAGGCATGACAAAGGCACAGCCTGCCAGCTTGCTGATATCCAAATCAGGATTTGCTGGTGCAGGATTTAAAAGTACATCAATATCATATTTCCGTCCCAGCTCAATAGCTGCATATACAGTAGCAAGAGGTACCTCCATCTGCAGCACTATCATGTCACACTGCTTTAAAGCTGGTGCTGCCTGCTCCACATCGTCAGGAGTAAGACAGTCATTAGCACCCTTGTTGATTAAAATGCGGTTCTGGGAGCTGTTATCTACGATAATAGAAGCTACCCCGTTAGGCGTATTCTCCGCCGTCATAACATAGTCCATGTCTATGCCAAAATGAGCAAAATTCTCTCTGGCTCTGGCACCAAAAATATCATCACCAGTTTTGGTCACCATCAAGACCTCAGCACCGCATTTTGCAGCTGCCACCGCCTGATTAGCACCCTTACCGCCACAGGCTACGTGGAAATCCTGCATAGCACGGGTTTCCCCTGGTGCTGGCATAGCATCAGTATAAGCCACCACGTCCATCATGGTTGACCCGATAACTGCTATTTTCATAAATACTGCCTCCCGCATCCTTAATTACTTTTCTGCTTTAGGACTAGCCACGCTGCCCCGCTCTATCAGCTCATTATAAATCTCAGTACATCTGCACAGGCCGTCATTGCCATTATTGTCAATCAGCTCCACCAGCATGTGCACAGCCACTTCTCCCAGCTCTTTATTGTGTACCTTCATGGTAGTGAGGCCTGGATTAAAGGCTTCGCAGAAAGGAATATCATCAAAGCCAATGATGGATATATCCTCCGGTACCTTGTAGCCGCCCTCCTGCAGTGCCTTCATAGCACCCAGGGCAATCATGTCATTATCAGCAAAAAAGGCTGTTGGCAATGGCTTTTTGGCTGCCACGTATTCCTGCATAGCCTTGTAGCTGTCCACAATGGATGGTCCCACCGTAATAACAAATTCATCGCCATCTAAGCCATTTTCCTGCATAACCTGCTGGAAGCCACGGCAGCGGCGCACAAAGTTCAAAATGCGCACAGACCCCTTCAGATAGCCTATTTTCCGGTGTCCCTTGCCAATGAGATACTCTGTTGCCTGCCGGGAAGAGCTTTCATTATTCATCAGCACAGCATTAAAGGCCAGATGATCAAATTTAGTATCTAATAACAGCAATTCTCCTGGCCAATCCTGAAACACTGCAGCATCCTCTTCCTGCAGCTCTGTGCCAATTAACAAAATAGCTGAATTAGTATCCTCCAGCAGTGACTGCAGCCGCTCCTGGTAATCTTCACTATGACGGTACAGGTTATAGATAGAGGTTGTATAGCCACATTTATGAGCCTCGTTTTCCACGCTTTCCATCAAAATCGAGAAAAACGGAGTATCAGAAAAAACTCCCCCACTGTCTCTGTAGGTAACCACCTTAATATTGGTAATGCGCTTTTCCTGAATATAACCATATTCCTGAGCTACCTTAAGGATTTGCTCAGCAGTTTTGGGATTGACACCGCGCTTATTGTGCAAAGCATTGGAGATGGTAGCTTGAGAAAAGCCTGTTATTTCACTGATTGTCTTAAGACTTACCTTCATAGCGTGTCTCCCTTACTGTTTCTTTTGCAACATACCATTGCTTATTCCTTGGATTCGTTTCTTGCCTGCAGTGCCATCTTTTCTTCCATCTTGCGCTGGAACTGGTCGATAATTACTGCTAAGACAATAACCAGGCCCTTGATGATCATCTGCCAGAACTCAGATACACCACACATAACCATACCATCGGAAATAACACCAATAACGAAAGCACCCACGATAGTACCGCCAATAGTACCGATACCACCCATCATGGAGGTGCCGCCCAGTACAGCTGCTGCGATAGCGTTCATTTCCCAGGTCTCACCAGTAGCAGGATGTGCTGCTTCCAGCTGGGATGCGGTGATGATACCAACGATTGCTGCTAAAACACCAGAGAAAATATATACCAGAATCTTAACCTTGTCAACCTTAACGCCGGAAAGCTTAGCAGCCTTCTCATTACCACCAATGGAGAAAATATGCCAGCCAAAGGTAGTCTTGTTCAGAAGAATTGCTGCAATAATGGCTACAACTACCAGAATCAAAGCACCAACCGGAATGCCCAGCAGTCTGGTACCGAAGAAGGCAAAGCCTACATTGCCTAAGGCATCATTACCACCGATGTTGGAATAGGTTGCACCGCTGGAATGGAGCATTGCCATACCACGGGCAATGTACATAGTACCCAGGGTTGCGATAAATGGTGCTACATTAAATTTGGTAATAACAAAACCATTCAAAGCACCTATCAAAGCACCTGCCAGAATCGTGAAGCATACTACCAATGGTACACTGAAGTACAAGGTAACATCCAGAGACTGGATAGTAACACCATTCTGAATCATGCCGCCGGCAATCATGCCGGCCAGACCAACAACAGCACCAACAGAAAGGTCGATACCGCCTGTAATAATTACGTAAGTCATGCCGATTGCCAAAATACCATACAGAGCAACGTGCTTAGCCAGAAGCAGCAGTGTGTTGGTTGTAAGGAAGTTTGGAGATGCGACACTAAAGAATACTATCAATAGCGCCAATACTATAAAGGTACGGCCCTTCAACAGTGTCATTTTTAACGAACTGTTATTTTTCATCATAACCACCCTTTTTATTCTTAGTTACTTATCAGTCCTTGCAGGCTGATTACTTTTTAGTCGTATGACCTTCATAGGAGGCCTTAACCAGACGGTCCTGGGTAATTTCATCCTTAGCCAGCTCAGCTGTCTTCTTGCCGTTGGAAAGAACGATTACCCTGTCAGCAATAGCAGTAATCTCCTCTAACTCAGAGGAAATTACGATAATGGACAAGCCCTTATCTGCATAGCTGTTAATAATCTCAAATACATCAGTCTTAGCACCGATATCAATACCACGGCTTGGCTCATCCATCAGCAGAATCTCCGGATGGGTCAGCAGGCCCTTGCCAATAACCACCTTCTGCTGGTTACCGCCTGACAGTGACAAGATAGGCAGATGCTTATCAGCCACCTTGATATGAATATCCTTTATCTCGCCTTCTACAGCATCCTCTTCCGACTTCAGCTTCAAAAATATGCCCTTAGCATAGTTCTTTAAGCTGGAAAGGGAAAGATTGCGCTCAATGTTCATAGTCTGTACCAGGCCGTCTCTCTGACGATCCTCTGGCACAAGAGCAAAGCCCTGGTCAATCTGGCCAGCTACATTTTCAATAGCCAGCTCCTTGCCTCTCAGCTTTACAACGCCAGTATGCTCTGGACGAAGACCCATGATGCACTCAAATATCTCAGTACGTCCTGCACCCATCAGGCCATAGATACCAAGGATTTCACCCTTCTTCAAATCAAAGCTTAAATTATCTAAAAGATAACCGCCGCCCTTCTTTGGCAGAGTAAGGTTTTCAACCTCCAGCACCTTCTCCCGCTGG
>JAFPCE010000045.1 GCA_017390245.1 Selenomonadaceae bacterium | reverse complement strand
TGTCCGCCAGCCAGGCCGTAACATTCTTTTACATATCAGCATTAATCCCCAGAATCCTGCCATGCATGTGGTAGATAAAGCGCCGGAAAATCCCGCTGAACCTCCTATGTTCTGCATGGTGCTTAGGAAACACCTGGAAACCGGCCGCATTGCCAGCATCAGACAGTATGGTCTGGACAGGCTTCTGATTATGGACGTGGATTTTCTTGCTGCAGGTGGCCAGATTGTCACCAAAAAGCTGATTGTGGAGCTAATAGGCAAATACAGTAATATTATTCTGGTACAGGATGATATTATTATTGATTCTCTTAGAAAGGTTGGGGCAAATTCCAGCCGTATCCGCACTATTTTACCTGGAGATAATTATATTCTCCCGCCTCAGCAGGATAAGCTGAACCTGCTGGAAGTGCCTGTATCTGAAGCTGTTACTGCTATCAAAGAGAAAAAGGACATGAAGCTGTCTAAGGCTATTCTTGATACCTGCCTTGGCTTTGGACCTGTTTCTGCTAAGGAAGCTGCCTTTGGGGCTGGCCTTCCTAACAATATTCTTATCAGCGAATTAGAGCAGGCTGATTTTGCTTCTCTGGAGCTGTCTCTCCAGAAGGTTGTTAACGGCTTTAAAGAACCTTCCGGCGCAGCTGTTATTGTTTTAGATGACAAGCAGAAGCCTGTGGCTACAGCTTCTTTCCCGCTGCATTATTTTACTGACAGTACTGTTTTAACTTTCACAACTATCAGCGAAATGCTCAGCAAGGCCTCCAGCCTGGTGGGCAGCTATCAGCCACCAGATAAGGACCGTTTCCAGAAGCTTGTAAAAAATGAGCTGAACCGTGCTGAAAATAAGGCTCTGAAGCTGGAAAAGGATATTGCTGAGGCTGACAACGCCGATGATTACCGCATCAAGGCTGATAATCTTATGACCTACCAGTACCAGCTGCAGGACAGGATTGATGCTGAAGTAACTGTAGCCAATATTTACAGTGAAGCTGGTGAAGATATCACTATTGCCATGGATCAGCGGCTAACTGTTGTGGAAAATATCCAGGCCTACTATAAAAAATACGATAAGCTGAAGCGCGGCAAAGAGCTGCTGTTACAGCAGCTGGATAAATGCCATGAAGACATCAAATACCTGGCAACTATTGAGGCCAGCCTGAACTCTTCTAGTAAGCTGGCAGAAATCAATGACATCAAGGCTGAGCTTATTGCTGGGGGTATTTTACGGGAAAAGCCTAAAAAGCATGCTGCAGAAAAGCAGTCCCAGCCTTTTAAATTCACTGCCCCTAACGGCATGACCATTCTGGTAGGCAAGAACAATTACCAGAATGACAGACTGACCTTTAAAACAGCTAATCCCAACGATGTCTGGCTTCATACCCAGAACATTCCAGGCTCTCATGTTATTCTCCGCTGTGAGGATGTGGATGATGAGGAATTAACCAGTGAAGCTATGGAGGACACCCTGCTTCTGGCCAGCTATCTGGCAGTACATTTCAGCAAGGCCCGGGGCTCTTCTAAAGTGCCTGTGGACTATACCAGAGCCCGCTTTGTGAAAAAGCCTTCCGGCTCCAAGCCTGGCTTTGTTATTTTCACCAATCAGACCACATTGTACGTAACACCTGAGGAGGAAGTACTAAAACCTGTGCTTCTGCAGGAAAATAATACACTTTAAGCAAGTTTAGGAGATATCCTTTCCTTTTATGACTAGTGAAGCAATTATAAATACGAATAAATCTAAATCCCAGCTGCTCTGGGAGCAGTGTGCTGCCAAATCCATGTTTTTCATTGGCGGCTTTGGTGCTGCCACCTGGGCACCTCTGGTGCCATTGCTGAAGGACAGGCTGCAGTTAACTGAGGATATTCTGGGGCTTTTAATTCTCTGCGTAGGCATCGGCTCTCTCTTAACCATGCCTATATCTGGTGCAGCTGCCACCCGCTGGGGCTGCCGCAGAGTCCTAATCACTGCAGCTGCAGCTTACGGTATTATCCTGCTGTCTATTGCCCAGGTTGCCAGCTTCTGGATGGCTGTGCCTATGATTCTGATTTTAGGTGCTGCTATGGGGTCCATTGATGTTGTAGTAAATGTCATGGGCATCATCGTAGAAAAGGAATCTGGCAAACGCATCATGTCAGGTATGCATGCCTTCTGGAGCGTAGGCGGTTTTGTGGGTTCAGGTATCTTCAGTCTGTGGCTTACCTTAGGGCTGAATCATCTGCAGTCCACCATGATTGCTGCTCTGATAATTGCAGCTTTGATAGTAATATTTGGCAGACATCTCCTGGGCTATGCCGCAGAATCTGAGGACAGCAAGCTTCTGGCATTGCCAAGGGGCATTGTTATCTTCATTGGCCTCATTACCTTTATTGCCTTTCTCACAGAAGGTGCCATGATGGACTGGGGCGGACTCTTTTTGATGGAAGAACACAATGTGGATATGAGCCTGGCTGCTACCGGCTTTATGGTTTTCTCTGCTGCCATGCTGCTAATACGTCTCACTGGCGATACCATTGTTACTAAATTGGGTGACAAAGCAGTTGCTGTAGGTGGCAGCATCCTGGCCCTTATGGGCTTTTTACTGCTTATCTTTGGTTTTAATGCCATCTTGCTTTATACAGGCTTTTTCCTTATTGGCATAGGCAGTGCCAACATTGTGCCAATTTTCTTTTCCCTTATGGGCAAGCAGCAGGATATGCCAGTAAATACAGCCGTGCCAGCCGTCAGCACCATGGGCTATCTGGGCATTCTCATGGGCCCTGCCGCTATTGGCTTTATTGCCGCCCATACTAATCTGCTTTTCTCTTTTGGTTTCCTTTCCCTGCTGGTATTTTTGCAGACCCTGATAGCCCGCTACGTCTACAAAAAGCTATTATAAGTTTACAAAAAATCTAAACCATATAATTACACAAAAAGCCCCATTGGCGTGTATCACTGCTAATTGATACATTTGCCAATGAGGCTTTTTTAATTTCATTTAAAGTACTTTTTCATAATGCCATAAAGCTTTTCCAAGTTTACTGGCTTAGACAGGTAATCATCCAGTCCTGCTGCAAAGGCTGTTTCCACATCCTCCGCAAAGGCATTGGCACTCATAGCTACTATAGGCACATTGATGCCCTTCCCTTTTGGCAGCTCTCTGATAAGCCTGGTTGCCTCCAGACCATCCATTACTGGCATGCGGATATCCATAAATACCAGATCGTAATAGCCGCTTGGATGGCCAGCCAGCTTTTCTACTGCCTCCTTGCCATTTTCTGCAGTCTCCACTTGCACCTTAGTTTTTTCTAACACTGCCAGGGCAATTTCTGTATTCAGCTCATTGTCCTCTACCAGAAGCAGCCGTTTATCTGAATAATCATACGCTTCAGGATCATTTTCCATAATCTTTATCTTTTCATTTTCACTAACAGGACAAACCAGGCCATGAATAGTGGAATCAAGACGGGAACGGAACAACGGCTTAGCAATAAAGGCATCTGCCCCTGCTTCCCTGGCCTCCAGCTCAATATCCTCCCAATCATAGGCTGAAATAATGATAATTGGCACTTCACCACCTACCAGCTCACGGATGCGCCTGGTAGTTTCTATGCCATCCATATTTGGCATTTTCCAGTCAATCAGGCATACATTGTAATCATTATCTGCTTCATGGGCTGCACGCACTTTCTCTATGCCCTCTGCACCAGAAAGGGCATAATCGCTGTGCATCCCCAGCTCACCTAAGGTCAGACAGGTGCTTTCACAGGTACCCAGCTCATCATCCACCCGCCCAGACTCAATGCGGGCAATATCCAGCACATCGCTGATTAGAGCCAGCAGATGATTGCTGGCAGTTTTAATTTTGCCTAAGCAATATTTTACCTTCTGTGTATCTTCCACATGAGCAGCTGCTATGGCAGTCATGCCAATAATGCCATTCATAGGCGTACGGATATCATGGGAAATGCTGTTTAAGAATACAGTCTTGGACTCATTGGCCATCTTCGCCACAGACAGGGCACTTTCCACAACCTCACGCTTCTACATCTCAGCCAACATCTTGCTGTCATTAATATTAACTATTACGCCATAGAAAATTCTGCTGCCATCATAAAGTACAGTACGGGAATACTTGCCCACATTGCGCATCCACAGGTATTCACCATTGGCATGGCGCATACGTACAGTCACATCAAGAAACACCCTGCCAGTAGTATCTGACAGAGCAGCCATCAGCTCCTGTGATACATACTCCAAATCATCAGGATGAACCAAAGCAAAAATAGCCTCCTGAGTATTGGGCATCTCCTCCACGCCGTTATAGCCCAAAATATGCCGCAGCTCATTACTGAAAAGTACAGACAGCACCTAACCATCAT
>JAFPCE010000044.1 GCA_017390245.1 Selenomonadaceae bacterium | reverse complement strand
TTCAATTTTTTTATTTTTTATTTCAACTGTGATTTCGCAGCCCATTGGACAAACGATACAATTGAGTTTTTTTACTTCATTATCCATGCTCAGGCCTCCTCACGAATCGCTATAGTCAGCTTGTCTTTCAGTGCCTGTTCCTTATCAGCTGGCAAATCAACGGCAATCATTTCACTTGGTTTTGCCACCAGCAGGCGCTTGCTCAAAATGACTTCACCCTGATTGCTGATTTCCAGGGTAACATTGCGCATAGGCTTTCTAACGCGCATGAAGAGACGCACAGACTCACCATTAGCAGTTTTTGCAATGTGCTGTGGTACGCAGGTACGGATGCCATTGCCTGGCTCGATGATAATATCCTCAGCTGGAATATCCATCTGGCCAGCTGCAGTCTTAGCTGCTGTTAAAGCAGCATACTTGCCGGCAATCTCTGCTTCCTCAGAAACAAAGTCTACTAAATCATGTACATGTACAACATTACCTGCAGCAAAAATACCTGGCACACTGGTTTCTCTATGCTGATCCACAATTGGGCCATTGGTCAGCGGATGCAGCTCTATGCCCAGGCCACGGGAAAGCTCGTTCTCTGGAATCAAGCCAACGGATAACAGCAGGGTATCGCAGTCAATATCAAATTCTGTACCTGGAACAGGTTTCATGTGCTCATCTACCTTAGCAGCAGTAATGCCATCCAGACGGCCCTTGCCCTTTAAGTCAGTAATGGTAGTAGACAGGTACAAAGGAATACCATAATCATCCAGGCACTGCACCAGGTTACGGGTCAGGCCATTAGAATATGGACAAATTTCCAGTACAGCCTTAACCTCACAGCCCTCTAAGGTCATACGGCGGGCCATAATCAAACCGATATCGCCACTGCCTAAAATGACGATTTTCTTGCCTGGGAGGTATCCCTCGATATTAACCATACGCTGAGCAGCACCAGCAGTATAAACACCTGCAGGGCGATAGCCAGGAGTACGGATAGCACCACGGGTACGCTCTCTGCAGCCCATGGTGAGAATAACAGTTTTGGATTTCAGCTCCATTAAGCCATGCTTTGGATTAACAGCTATAACAGACTTATTCTCTCTAACCTCCAATACCATTGTATCAGTCATAACTTCCACATTGGCATCGTCCTTAACCAGTTCCCAGCAGCGCTGTGCATAGCCAGGACCAGTAAGCTCTTCTTTAAAATGATGTAAGCCAAAGCCATTATGAATGCACTGCTGGAGAATACCGCCAACCTCTTTGTCTCTCTCTAAAATCAGAATTTCATGTGCACCATTTTTGCTGGCGCTATATGCAGCGGAAAGACCAGCTGGGCCACCGCCTACAATAATGACGTCATAATACTTGCCCATTATGCTCTCCCTCCATCGTTGTTCTTCCAGTCTTTGTCATAATACATAACACCATCTAAGCGATCCTTGCGGATAGAAGATACAGGCACACCCAGCTCTCTTGCCAGGATGCCAATAACCTTTGGACCGCAGAAACCGCCCTGACAGCGGCCCATACCTGCGCGAGTTCTGCGCTTAACGCCATCCACAGTAGTAGCACCGCATGGTCTTCTGATAGCATCAACAATTTCGCCCTCAGTGATGGTCTCACAGCGGCAGATTACACGTCCATAAAGACTGTTCTGGGCAATGAGGTCAGCCTTGTCAGCATTATCTAACAAATGGAAAATATGTCTTGCTGGTCTGCCCTTCTTGTAATCCTGTTTAGGTGCAGCCTCCAGCTCTTTTACAACAATATCAGTAATATACTCAGCAATGGCAGGAGCAGAAGTCAGGCCTGGGGACTGAATGCCAGCAGCCTGGATAAGATTTTCAACCTTTTCAGACTTGCCTAAAATAAAGTCGCCAGTGCTGGATACAGCACGGAGGCCGGCAAACTCTGTAATAGCTGCCCCAACTGGAATCTCAGGTAAAAGCTTGCGGGCAGAATTAATAATAGCATCCATACCCTGCAGGGTTACCTTAGTATCTTCCTTGTCATCCTGATCCTGTGCATCAGGACCAACAAACACATTGCCATCTACAGTGGCACAAACAAGGATACCCTTGGAGTTCTTGCTTGGACATGGGAAGATAACACCATTAGTCATCTTATCAGCTGCGCTCTTATCAAAGAGTACATATTCGCCCTTGCGAGGCTTGATGGTAAAACTGTTGTCACCAGCCAGAGCACTGATTTCATCAGCACGGAGGCCAGCAGCATTAATATAATACTTAGCCTTGAAGCAGCCCTTAGCAGTCTCTACAGAAACAATCTTGCCATCAGCTACGTTAAAGCTGGTTACACCACAGTCACGGATAACTTCAGCGCCATTAATAACTGCATTCTCAGCAAAAGCAACTGCTGCGCCAAATGGCCAGATAATGCCTGCAGAAGGAGCCCACAGTGCTCCCTTAATATCCTTGCTGAGATTAGGATGCTGCTCTCTTACCTTGTCACCATCCCAGATTTCCAGACCTTCAACGCCATTAACCTTGCCACGCTCTAAAAGATCCTGGAGCGTAGCCATTTCCTCGTCGCTGGTTGCAGCAACTAAAGAACCAGTCCACTTAATATCTAAGTCCAGCTCGTCCTTAATCTTGTGATAAAGTTCATTGCCCTTTACATTCATCTGAGCCTTTAAAGACCCAGGTTTAGCATCAAAGCCAGCATGTAAAATCGCACTATTCGCCTTGGTAGTTCCAGCAGCAATATCAGGCTCTTTCTCCAGCAAAATACACTTTAAGTTATACTTTGCCAGGCTCTGCAGAATTGCGCAGCCAGTAATGCCACCACCGATAATGATAACATCAGCTTTCTTGCTCATTAATCGACTCACCCCTAAATGTAATAAAATAACTTTTAATAATTAAAGCCAAAGCCGTTATTAAAAGTAATTATAATATAAATAAACAAATACAACCTTGTCTTATTTTA
>JAFPCE010000043.1 GCA_017390245.1 Selenomonadaceae bacterium | reverse complement strand
GTGTCACCTCCAAATGCGGAAATAGCTCAGTTGGTAGAGCATCACCTTGCCAAGGTGGGGGTCGCGAGTTCGAGTCTCGTTTTCCGCTCCATTTTTTTATCCGGATAAATATTTGTCTTCTATCGCTTGTTAGAGCAGCTGATATTTAGTCCTGGGTATGGCAAAATTAACTTTATATTATTTGGTGACATAGCCAAGCGGTAAGGCCGAGGTCTGCAAAACCTCTATTCCCCAGTTCGATTCTGGGTGTCACCTCCAGAAAGTAATGCCCGGATTTTTTCCGGGTTTTTTTATTGCCAGCTTTAAAGATTTTCTAAAAACCTGTCAATTGTGCCCTTCCTTGTTATTTTCAGCTAAAAAGCTTATAATAGATTAGAACATAATATAAAGATTTGAGGTAAGAAAATGCCAGCAAATGACATGATGAAAATTACAGATAATTTATTAAAGGTATACAACTATGCCTTTGTTGAAGAGATGCCTTATGGCTTCTACAAACCAAATGCCGCTATGTATGCAGGTGTGCGCCTGGAAAAGTCTCAGTATAATTGCCCTAAGTGCAAGCAGAGCTTCCAGGTGAATATCCGCAATGACAATGACGGCATTATTTATTTTTCCAAAAGCCGTATTGCCCAGCAGAAGGAGGTTTATCAGAAGCTGGATTTAGATTTCCCAGAGGATTGGGAATTGATGGAAAAGCCTTTTACCTATCAGCATATTGGTTACTGTGCTAAATGTGCCCAGGAGGATTTCTTAAATGCGGCTGAAGGCGGCCAGCGCATCAATAACCTGTGCCACCAGCTGTATCTACAGGATATGCTGGTAGCTGACAAGGCGAAGAAATATACCACTGACGCAGTACAGAAATGGCTGGATACTATTACTGAATCCAGCGATCTCACTAAGTATGATTTATCCAATCCTGAAATCATGCAGGAGCTTATCTGGATAATGGTGCTTTCTGATACTGAGAAGGTTCAGGAAGCTCTGCAGGAATACAGGGATAACATTCAGCCAATTCTCTATGAAATAAACAAGCTGTTAGAGAAGGCTACTCCTGCCTGGAAAGCATACGTTGCCCGCAGCACCAGTCTGCCGGAATCCATGTCCGACGGCGAATACCATGAATACACTCTGGCATTCCCAGCAGACAATACCAAGGGACAGGATGTATACTACCGCCGTGAGGTAGAGAAGTCCAGGGTAGAGATGTTCATCAGCCAGAGAAGAATCGCTTCTATAGAGGAGCTTTTAACAGATGTGGGCTTCCAGGAGCAGTGGATTGACATGGTAGTGGCAAAGGGCACATCCCTGAAAAAGTGATGATTATGAAACGATTATTTTTACTTTTGATGTGCAGCTTTATACTGAATGCCTGCTCCCTTTGCCACGCCGGAGGGCTGGTGGCAGAGGATTTTGCCATTCATGGCTTGAAGCTGGGGGCTTCTGCTGAGGAAATGCAGCAGCTTTTAGGTGAGCCTATGTTTGACACTGACATGGTGCAGGCTGGAGTCCGTGTGAAGCGCTATACCTATTCTCCAGATTTCAAGGTATATGTATCACAGGAAACTGGGCGGGTTCTGGAAATCTTCTGCAAAGAGGAAAAATACCAGGCCAGAGATGGTGTAGCTTATGGTGCTACCCGTGCCAAGCTGAACAATGTCTACGGTGAAGCAGAGCATCGCCAGATTGGCGGACTTATTTATTATATTTACCGCAATCCTGAAAACCAGCAGCAGCGCCTCATGGTACAGATAGATAACGACCATCTCTATGCCAAGGCCTGGACTGTCAGCGTGCTGCCTTTAGATGAGGAAGAGGCTATGGATTTTGCCGAAAATGACAAATTCACTGCAGGCTGGCGTGATAATGAAGGGCCAAGATTTCAATATCATTTGTCAAAAAATGTAACAATTGGTAACTGATAAGCGTATAAGTAACGACTAGTAAAATAGATATTTTTCCAAAAGGGTGGTGTATATTTTGGATATAAAGCGTTTGATTCGTGTGGCCCAGGGGTTAGAGCCAGCGGATCTGGTATTAAAAAATGCAGAAGTATTTCATGGCTATACCGGTGAGTTTCTGCACTGTGATGTAGCTATTTGTGATGGATATATTGCTGGTACAGGCTCATATTTTGGCATCCAGGAAATCAATATGGAGGGAAAGTATCTGACTCCGGGCTTTATTGATTCCCATGTGCATATAGAAAGCTCCATGCTTACTCCTGAAGAGTTTGCCAAGGCGGCTATTCCCTGCGGTACAACCACTGTCATCATCGACCCCCATGAGATTGCTAATGTAGTAGGCACAAAGGGTATCCAGTATATGCTGGATGCCAGTGAAAAGCTGCCCTTAAACGTATATGTGATGCTGCCATCCTGCGTACCGGCAACTCCCCTGGAGGATTCTGGTGCCTGCCTCTTGGCAGAGGATTTAAAACCATTTTTACAGCATCCACGGGTGCTGGGTCTGGCAGAAATGATGAATGCACCAGGTGTGTTATCTCAGTCAGATGATGTTTTAGAGAAGCTGCAAATGGCTGGTGACTATCAGATTGATGGACATGCTCCTGGTTTAACAGGCAGCAAGCTCATGGGCTATTCTGCAGCTGGTATTAATTCAGACCACGAATGCTTCACACCAGAACAGGCCATGGAGCGCCTGAGGGCAGGTATGCATGTTATGCTGAGAGAGGGCACAGCTGCCAAGAACCTCCGGGAGCTGCTTCCTGCAATAAATCCTGATACTGCGCCATATTTCATGTTTTGTGCTGATGACAAGATTCCGGCAGAGCTTCTGGAAAATGGCTACATTAATGAAATGGTACAGATTGCCGTTAAGGGCGGTGTCAGCGTTGCCAATGCTTTGCAGATTGCTACCATTAACCCGGCAAAATACTTTAAGCTGAAGGATGTGGGACTTATTGCCCCTGGCTACAAGGCAGATATTCTGGTATTTGACGCTTTAAACATCAAGAAGCCTAAGGAAGTCTACAAAAGTGGCCGCAAGGTATATGACAGCCAGAAGGGACTGCTGTTTAAGGGCAGTCATATAGACGCTTCTGCCATCAGCAATACTGTTCATTTAGGCAATATTACCATGGCTGATTTTGCCGTACCGCTGGCTTCAGATATGGCTAATGTTATTGGCTTAGTGCCATATCAGATTGTTACCAAGAAGATTCAGATGGAAGTAAAGCGGGAAAATGGCTATGCTGTCAGCGACCTGGAAAACGATGTACTGAAGATACTGGTATTTGAACGCCATCATAGCACTGGCAGAGTGGGCAAGGGTCTTGTTAAGGGCTTTGGCCTGAAAAAGGGTGCCCTGGCATCTACTGTTGCCCATGACTCCCATAATCTCATTACTATCGGTACAAATGATGAGGATATGATGCTGGCAGTAAAGGAATTAGAGCGCATTGGCGGTGGTATCTGCATTGCGGCTGATGGCAAAATCTTAGGCTCTCTGCCACTGCCTGTAGGCGGTCTCATGACTAATGCACCTGCTGCTGAGGTAGCAGCAAAGCAGGCAGAGCTTATTACTATGGCCCGTGAGCTGGGAGTACCGGAATTTTACGCTCCGTTTTTAACTATGGCATTTTTAAGCCTGCCAGTTATTCCAGCGCTGAAGCTGACTGACAAGGGCTTAATTGACGTGGATGCCTTTAAGATTATTCCATTGGAGGCTAATTACTAATAATGTTTTCTATACTGGGGAAGTCCCCAATTATTTACTCTAAGAAAAATTCTTTAAAAAAAT
>JAFPCE010000042.1 GCA_017390245.1 Selenomonadaceae bacterium | reverse complement strand
TTTTTCAAAAGTGCTATAGAAAAGGGATACTTTTTCAATATACATGATTCAAAAGGATTTTGAATTTTGTCTGGGGCTTCAGATATGTCAGCAGGAGCTGTTCATTCTCATCTAAGCAGCCTATAACATTAACCCTTTCATCTGCTGGCAGGTCTGTAAGAGTAATCTGCAGTTCCCCCTGGTAACGCTGGTAGCCGTAGTTATCTACTGTAACTGTGCCTCTTGGCCGGAAGATATTGTTATCAGGTTCTATCTGTGTACCACTTTTTTGTAAAATATCACCAGTATATTGACGGCTTTCAATAGTGCGGATAACATCCTGGGCTACATCAGGCCTGGTGGTAAAGGTATGAGTTAATAAAGCTTTGTTAAAGTTATTATCTTTCATACTGAATAGTTTCAAGGTAACAGCATCATTGTTAACCTGGCTCAGGTCTGTCAGCTCCAGGTCACTAGGCAACGGGTCACCTATAAATATACTATCTGTGCCCATTGCTGCCAAATGACGGCAGGCAAAATCAAAGCTGGTATGGCGATGTATTTCCAGTGTAGGCAGGCCGTCGTAAAGAGGTCCTCTGGGATTTTGAAAACTAGGCACAAAGGCGCCTACTGACAGGCCGAAGGAGTGGAAAAGACAATTTTTTTCATAGACAAATTTTTCCGAAAGACCCGTATTACAGTGAGGGAAAAAGTTATGGAGAGCCTCCAGCTGGGAAAAATCACAATGCAGGTCCTTTAATTCCTGTAAATCCCGCTGAGAAAGAGTGGAAGCATTCAGCTGCAGTCTTATGCCCAGCTGGTTGTGGCTCATGCTGGCAATATCCTCCAGGGTAAAGCCATCATCCAGACGGATGGTCCTTAAACCCAGCTGATGAATTGCCTCTAAAGAAAATTCCTGGATTTGCAGTTTTTGCAGGCCAGCAGGTGATACATCAGCTATTACATCCAGGCCTAATTGACAGCAGGTTTCCAGTACTTTTTGCAGGTCTTCTGACAATTGGTCATGCTTAGCTTCAGGGATTTGCAGAGAGGTGAAGACTCTGGTTATGCCAAACTGGGCAGCACTCTGCAAGAAGGTGATATTTTCCTGTAAAGTGTTTTCCATGCCCAGGTAAAGAGAAATACCCTTTTCCATTGTTATTGCTCCTTTGCTGAAGAGGCAGAATTTACGTCATCCATAGGATCATCAAAGCCAGCCAGCCAGGTAATAACAAAACCGGCTATATAAGAAATAAAAAGGCCAGTGAGGTACATAGGAATATTAGTAGTTAAAGCAGCCAGAGGCAGTCCGGAAATACCGATACCGTTAGCACCTACCATAAAGATTGCTTCCGCAGCACCACCAAAGGCACCCCCTAGGCAGGCACAGATAAATGGTCTGCCCAGAGGCAGGGTGACACCGTAGATGAGCGGCTCACCTATACCCATGATACCCACAGGGAAAGCTGTGGCAATGGTACGCTTTAAACGCTGGTTTTTGGTTTTTAAGTAAACAGCCAGAGAAGCGCCAACCTGTCCGCCACCAGCCATAGCCAGGATAGGCAGTAGTATGGTCATGCCGTAATCCTGCAAAAGCTGGACATGAATAGGTGTCATAATCTGGTGCAGTCCCAGCATGACAATAGGCAGCCAGAGACCGCCTAAAATAAAGCCTGCCAAAGCTCCGCCAGACTCTATAGCCCAGGTTACAGTGTTGCCCAGGGCAGCTGCTAACATACCACCCACTGGCTGTAAAATAAGCAAGGCAGCAAAACCCGCAATTAAAATAACCAGCAGTGGTGTTACCAGCAGATCCAGCATTTCTGGTACTCTGTCCCTTAGCCAGGTTTCCAGCTTAGCCCCCAGAATAGCTACCAGCAGCACAGCTATGATACCGCCCCGGCCAGGCACCAGGGCCTGGTCATATAAGGTGATAGAGCTTAATAAAGGGTGAGTCAGGATGGCAGCTAAAATACCTCCTAAAATTGGAGAACCGCCGAATTCCTTAGCGGCATTGATGCCTACAAAAAGGTTCATGCCAAAGAAAATAGCATTACCCATAACAGCCAGCATCTGCACGTAAGGTATATGGGTGAGACTGCCATCCAGCTTCAAAAGAACTCCCAGAATACCTGATATCAGACCACAGGCAATAAAACCGGGAATTAAAGGCAAAAAGATGGAAGCAATTTTTTTCAGCAGCAGCTTATAAGGTGTAGCATTTCTGGCTTTAATATCAGCCCGTAATTCATCAGCATGGCCAAAGGATGAAGAAACAGGTGCAGCTGTTTCCTGCTGGTGCTGAGAATTTTCAGATTTTGCTTCTGCAGGAGTGGCTTCTTCCCTTTGAGTGCTGGTGATATTACTGATATTTTCCGTAGAGCTAGCATTGGCTAATAAACCATTGAATATTTTACCTATCTTGGCAGCCTTGCCTGGCCCAAGGATTATTTGTAATTCAGATGGAGTATTATTTATGCTCATAACACCTTCAATATTTTTCAGCTTATCCAGCTGGTCATCTGTGATATTGTTTACCTGCAGCCGCAGCCTGGTCATGCAGTTATAGGCATGGATGATATTGTCTTTGCCCACAATCTCCAGGATGGCAGCTGCTATATTTTCAAGAGGCATGAGATTATTCTCCTTTTGTGATATTTGCTGAATGATATAAATTTTTCAATGCCAGGCTGATATAGCC
>JAFPCE010000041.1 GCA_017390245.1 Selenomonadaceae bacterium | reverse complement strand
GTTCATCCCAGAGTGAGCCATAATGCTGCAATAGGTATGCCGGCAAACATGCGGTGTAACCTTTGGCATCTGCACCTTGTAAATGGAATTATACTTCTCCCGGATGTGTTGAAAGTATTTCTCCCAGTGAAGTGCTACCATCGGCATGCCATTCTTGTCCAGATACAGGAACCCCATCTTACCGCCAATCATCGGCTCTACCTTGGGATTAGGCCTATTAGCAATGATACGCTTAAAAGCAGCACAAACATCATCAGTTATGGGGATAACCCGTTTTCCAGCTTCAGTCTTGGGTTCCTCAATGATATACTCCATGTTGCGCTTTCGTTGGAGCTGATGATCAATTGATGTTGTATAAATAAAGTTGGCACCCTATCCTCAAAGATTATGTATATAATAAAGAGGAACAAGGAGGCGCTAACAATGGCACACAATCAACGTAGTTATGATCCTGAGTATAAGGTTCAGGCAGTAAAACTCGCCCAAGAAATGGGCTCTTGCAAAAAAGCAGCTGATGAATTAGGTATATCACCTAATACCCTTCATGGCTGGATTTATGCTGTTAGAGATGGTCGCTTAGATATAGGTGCTGGTGCACATACACCAGATAATGCACTTACTCTAAACGAAGAACTCATAATGCTCCGCAAAAAAGTAAAGGAGCAGGAAAAAGAAATCAATCGTATCAAGAAAGAAAATGCCTTTCTTGAAGAAGCTAGCGCTTTTTTCGCAGCGAGCCGTCTGAAGTCTCAAAAAACGTCAGAATGAAGTTCATTGCCATAAAGACAGATGACGGCCAGATTAAGGGCGAAATAAGCTTCTATTGCCATATGCTTAAGGTTAGCCGTGAAGGCTTCCGTAAATACCTCAAGAATAAGGATAAACCATGGAAGTATGAGGCATTGGCTGAGGAAATGAAGAAAATCAATTCCGCAGATGAATGCAATGATACTTATGGTCGTGTACGTATGTTCCAGGCTCTTAAGCTTAAGAATCCTAAAGGAATAAACATTCCCAGTGAACGTACAGTATACCGTGTAATGGAAGAAATCGGCCTTAGTCATAAGCCTAAGCGTAAACCTAATGGTATCACTAAAGCAGACCGCAATGCACGTAAATCTGATGATTTACTTAAGAGAGACTTCAGATCAGATAAGCCTTTAATTAAGGCTGTAACAGATATAACTGAAATCAAATGTAAAGACGGTAAGCTTTATACATCAGCAATCTTTGATTGCTATGATTTATCAGTCCTTGGATTGGCAATGGACACTAATATGAAGGCTCCTTTATGCGTTCAGACAGTAAGGAATGCAATGATAGCATATCCCGAACTTAAGGGCTGTATTATCCACAGTGATAGAGGAACACAGTACACAAGTGAACTCTATCGAAAAGAGCTTAATAAATACAAAATCCTTCAAAGCATGAACAGTGACGGTGGAAGATGCCATGATAATGCCCGTTGCGAAAGCATGTGGGCCAGAATGAAATCTGAACTCCTATATGGCAGATATAACACAGAGGAAATGACTGTCGAGGAAGTAAAGATTCTTATCTGGAGATACTTCATTAGCTATTGGAATAACAGAAGAATCTGTTCTGCTAATGGAGGACTTCCACCTGCTGTTAAACGTAAACAATACTATGATGCTTTAAGGGATGCAGCGTAGCTACAAATATCTTTGAGATATATGTGCCAACCATTATTGACAGCATCGTTGCTTAGCCTTTCTCAAACCTGGTTTTCAAAGGCAAAGTACCTCTGCCTGTAATACAGCAGGTTGGTTTTATTCACTGACAGTTCTCCCAGCTCATCCCATTTCTCCCGGATGCCATCCTTGCTGACAAAGTCCTCCCCAGTATAGCTGAGAAAATTCATGCTGGACAGTATATAGCACTCCTCATCTACAATAACAAGCTTGGCATGGGAATCATCCAGCTTAAAATGCAAATTCTGACATAAATTGACTGGTATATGGCTGCAAAATTCCTGAATAACCTGTCTGAGCTTTTCTTCTTCCCTGGCATCATCTGTTAAGCCGCATCTGATTTTGATGATAACACCACGCTTCAGAGCTGCCACCACATCATTTAGCAAACGATTTTTAAATACATATCCCAGAAACGGCACGTACACATCAAACTCCGTGGTGCAGGTCTGCAGTGACTTCCAGAAGAGCTCCCTCAGGTCGTTTACATCACAAGGTGTATTTTTAGCATAAGATTCTTTCTGGCGAATATCGTTGCCATACATGCTCATCAGCTTCTGCCGCTCAGCTTCGTACTGTGCCTTTAATTTATCCTTTTCCTGCTGATGCAGGGTATTCTGCCGCTCTAGCTCAGCTTGATATTTTTGCTTCATTTCCTCTATCATGCCAGCCATGCTATCTTTAACAGAGGACATCTCAGCGTCTTTAATCAGTGCATCACCATTGATAATTTCCCAGTCATTCTGTCCGCACTGCTCACAATCATACCTGCTGCTAATCCACCGGATGATTTCCTTGGAATATGACATAATAGCCGCACCGCCTATCATAATAGCGACGCATATCGCCAGGGCAAACCCTGTCCCAGCAAAAATAAATGCCAGCCAGGCATACATGCCCATGCCAATAGTGGCACCACCGATGAGATGCCCGAAAAACTCCTTAGTCAGGGGAGTAAGCTGGCCACACCTGCGGCAGCGCAAATAAGCAGTCTTGCTGTTAATAGTCCTGCCCAGCTCCGCTACATATACATCAGCCCCCTTATCCCTGGCAGCCTCATCTATGGTACGAACAGCCTTCCCTATAGACTCGGTTGTCACACCTGCAGCCTTTCCCAGTGCCTCTGCAGTCAGGCCAGCCACCCTCTTGCCATTAGACTGGACCTTTTCTGCAATACCTTCATAGCCACCAGCATCATTTAATACCTTGTCATACTTATTAGCAGCACCACGCAACAACTGAGTTACACCTTTAGTAAAGGATCCCATACATCACACCCCGCCATCTTATAGAAAATTTAATAACGTGCCCCATTTATTCTTAGCCATGAGCCCAGACTTTTCCAGGCAATAAGCTCTGGAGCATTTTTATGATTCCTTAATGTATTAGGTATTCTGCATCTGATGCCAATATCCTGCTTTTTCTGCTCATTCATGATGTCTCAAAGCTAGAGAAAAATACAACGACTGCAAGCAAAAAGAAGAAGGCCCTCTGCATAGCTTATGCAAAAGGCCTTCTGTATAATTAATCCAGTCTCTTTGTCTAGTATATCAGCCGAGAATACGCTTTATTTATCCCAATGCATTTCCTGCAGTACCTGCCGTGCTTTTCTCTGCATGCTTTTATCTCTGCCCTGCAGCAGTTCCTGCAACAGCTTTTTAGCCCGCTGCATATCTCCTTCTGGCATTTGCTCTGCAGTTTCATGATATGGCTCAATTAAGGCCAGGGCCAGATAGTACTGAAGCCTTGGCTCACGATATCTGCCATCCTCTGCCAGCCGTACCAGTTCACTCAGCCAGTTATCACAGCTATAATACAGCATCTCACTAAGTAAGATCAGCTCATAGACATTGCCATAGGCATCAGGTATGCCATGGTTTTTCCGCTTATGGCGGATATCCAGCGTCCACTGGCAATATGTAATGGCTTTTTTCTCATACTCAGCCTGTCTTCCTGCCACCATATCCGGATGCTGCTGGCGCAAGTCATTTATCTTGTATAAATCAGAAGCATAGCAGCGGTTCATAAGCCAGTATACCTTAGCATAGCGGTATATCAGATGGATAGGGTTGATAATAGGGTCTTCCATCCGGGCCACGAACTCCAGGCTTTCCTCAGTCAATGGTACTGGTATGCCCATTTCCTGGCAAACCTTGTTCAGCATAGCCTCCATCTGGCCTACTACCTTGAGGTCCAAAATAAGTCTGCTGCGATAGCTTCTAGGAAAAGCTTTGATTGGAACAGCCTTATCCACAAAAGCAGTTCTCTTATAGCTGCCAAACATATCCATATACTCTTCATTAAAAAGCTTCACCCAGAGGAAATGTGCTTTCACATAGTTATTGTGCCAGCGCTGGCGCTTGTTCTCGTCAGTTTCCTTTTCGTACAAAGCTTTGCCTTTACCTGCTCTGGCTGTTTCTTGGGATTGAGTTTCTTTAAATCCCTGGACACGTCACTAGCCCAATGGCTGGCAGCTACGGACACGTCACCACGCCAGTCACCCAGCTTTGCCTCCAGGATGGTCTGGTCCAGCTGCTCCAGCCCAAAGAAGGTCATAACCTCCTGCCACTTGGCCTTAGAAGTCATTTCCCGCAGCTTCTGTCTTACCTCCTTAATAGGCATGCCAGCTAAGGCGTTTACCATAGCTCCCTCATTATGCTTTTCATTAATTGCTTCATTCAACATGCTACTCATGTACAACAGTCCTTTCGTTGCTAGATAAAAAGCTATTTACCATCTGGCTTTTCTTACATATTATAATACTGCAAAATCAGCAGGGAATATAGCAACTACCAGTTTAAAATTATCTATTCCCGCCCACCGCCCCAAGTACTTCAACAGTAGTTTTTATGGTTTTGCCTGCTGCGTTTTTGACAAACTAGAGGCCGCCACACTTTATTAGTAAATAAGCATAAAAAAAGACCTGCTATGTTTACATAACAGGCCTTACCAAAATTCAATATTTCTCTATGATACAGCTATGCTTTTTTGTTCCTTTGTCGTAGCTGATACCAGCCAGCAGGATATTGCCATCATATCCCTTTAATACTCCAGAATAGCGTTTTTCATGTATCTGGCGGATGGCAGTGTCTGCATCCTGGTCCCACTTCAGCTCTATAAGTATAGCTGGCTTATCTACATGACTTGGCAGCGGCAAAAATACAATATCTGCAAAGCCCCGCCCTGCTGGCATTTCCCGCACCATATTGTAATAGTCCACTGCACTAAAGAAAGCCATGCCAATGGTGCAGCTTAAAGAATTTTCATCATTATACTGCAGAATAGATATATCCTCATGGGCTGCATCAACACCAGCAGCTACAGATGCCTCGTCACCATCCCACAAAGCCTGTACCAGCTTCTTAGATGTATGAATAACTTTTGCCACCTCTGACCAGCTGTCTTCTACAGCATTGACATACTCTATCCGCACTTCTCGATTTGGTATGGATACAGTGCCTTCAGTACCGTTATAGTTCAAATAACCTAAATGAACCAATAGTGTCAATACATCATCCCGGCTACGAAATGTTACCATATCATTGGTAAATTTCTCTGTATTCACTGGTACATGTTCCCCTGCCATCATGGCTACCACAGCATCCTGCAGTCCATCCATATTCAGCTGAATGTACTCCATCAATGACTCATAGGTTTCAGTACGGTTCCAATAGGTCTTGCATTCTCCTCGCAGCAAGGCCGTAGATAATGATTTAGGATTGTATATGGAATAACACTGTCTTATTTTATTTTTTACATAAGAAATCTCGTAGCCATCGTACCACTCCTTAAGTTCCTCATAATCACCATCATATTCAGTGCATAGCTCCTGAACCTCCTCCTTGGTAAAGCCAAAGAATGGTGCTGACTCACCTGGATCTGTCATGGAATACTCAGTAAACATATTCAGAGCAGAATGAGTTCCATACTTCTTTATTGGTAAAATGCCTGTCATATATACAAGGCCAATATACTCCTGATCCTTCAGCCAGTTCCGCAAAAAATCCAGATACTTATTCTGGGAATCCTTATCTTGGCGATACTCCCTAAACAGACAATCCCATTCATCAATTAAGATAATAAAAGACACTCCAGTATGATTATATACATCCTTCATAACCTGGAAAAAATCATCCTTATCAGCATAATCCACATCAGGATATTCCCTAAAGATTTCCCTGGATGTATACTGACATAGCGTCTTCAGCAAACCATCTACAGTATGATCCTTCCCCAGAAACTCCTGAATATTAATGCGTATAACATTATGCTGATTCAAATGCTCCTCATACAATGTTTTCTTTGCTATCTTACACTGAGCAAAAAGCTCTGCAGAGTCGCAGCCTCTACTGTAATAAGCCGCCAGCATATTCATGGCCATAGTCTTGCCAAAACGCCGTGGACGACTAATACACATAAACCTGCCTGAGGTATCCATAAGCTCATTGGTGAATGCAATTAATTCTGTTTTATCAATGTAAATTTTTGACCTTATGCTCATTTGAAATAATCGATTACTTGGATTCAGATAATCCCCCATGAAAATCACCTCCCTTATTTTCATTCCTTTTTTACATTATATCAATAAAAGCCTTGTACATCGATAGAAAATTTTTCACAGCTCATAAAAAACGAAGACCCTCTGCACTTATAGTCAAGTCCTAAATTGTGTGTAAATTCCTCCAGGCAGGATATTGCTTACGTCTAGGCTTGCTATAATCAATATAATCAAGCAGCCAGAAGCTGGGTTTGTTCCTCAGCGATAAGTACCAGTTTAACTGGAACATCAGACCGCAGCAATTCATCATAGCTCTTC